>JAEWHQ010000143.1 GCA_023387715.1 Pseudomonadota bacterium
GGAATGCGCCGTCGGTGATGGCCGCAGCAACGCCTTTTCGCATCATGCGGGTGAGTAACATATTGCCGGCAGATGCAGCTCTTGTATCGTTGCGACTATCGATCACGAGTACTTGTCCGGCTTCGACAGCTTCGACTGCCTCCCACTGCATGTTATTTTCGCCGCGCTCTTTCAGGTCGCCAAGATCCCAGTCTTTATCTTCACGAGAAGGTATAAAGCGCAAAGTAAAAGCTTCACCTGCGAAGCTGCCGGTCTTTTTGCTGAGTGGAGATATTCCTACCAGAAACTGTTGTCGGAAATTACGTTTGAAAAGCTGTGTTGTTAATGTTGCTGTACTGCAAGCTTTAAGCTTTTCCAGTGTTTCAGCAGTAATTACGATTGCTTGTTCTGTCATTTACTCTCCTCTTGCACCCGTTAAAGCAGGTGTGCAAATTTTTAGTGCCTATAAAAGCAGTCCCGATAGGTGAGCATAAATTACACAAGATCAGCTCTTGGCACAGAGGAATGCTGAGGTAATTATTTTCTCAATCTCACATTGTGAGACTGTGACGATGAGTGCTGTGAGTTCTTTCTGGTGGCTGGAAAAAAATCCGCATAAGTTGATGTCATCTTCGACAGGGAGGTCGATGTAACGGGAGGGATAAATGAATTTAGAAACTCTATCAGTAATGCGCACGATTAAACCGAATATGGTTGCGTGCAGCGCGATTGCGATCAGCGCGATGCTTGCATTTTCGTCATCAGCAAATGCCGAGCCGCAGCAGATCAACATTATTGACGTGGCTGGAAATCTAGCGCTGACACAAAAGATTTTTGAAAACTATCAAGCCGCTCATCCGGATGCTATTTCACGCTTCACTTTTACCAAAGCGCCTGCACCAGAACTGGCCGGTAAAATACAGGCGATGCAAAAAGCTGGCCGTATGGATACGGATATCGTGCTGACAGGTACTGATGGTCTGGCTGCCGGTATGGAAATGGATGTTTGGGAAAATCTCACCATACCGTCTGAGAAATTCGGAAATCCTGATGATATTCTTTCGCCTGGTGCACTCGGTTTACAAAAGCTTGCGCAGATGAATGGCATTGTCATTGCTTATTCGCAGCAAGGGCCCTTCATTGAATATGCGCCGGATCGTGTAGCGGAAATGCCAGCAAATGCTGACGAGTTGCTTGCATGGTGTAAAGCTAATCCAAATAAATTAATTTATGCAAGGCCTGCCAATTCAGGCGCTGGGCGTACCTTCTTGATGGGGTTACCATATATTCTGGGTGATAAAGACCCCAAGGACCCGATCAATGGTTGGGAAAAAACATGGGCCTATCTGAAGGAAATGAACGGTTGCATAGAGTACTACCCATCCGGAACAACAGCGGCGTTTAAAGAGTTTGCCAACGGGACACGGGATATCATCATCACTACGATGGGATGGGATATTAATCCGCGCGCATTGGGAATTGTACCTGAAGATGCGGAAGTAAAAATGCTGGATAATACGACCTTTGTTGGTGATGGCCAGTTTTTTGCTATTCCAAAAGGTTTAAGTGATGAGAAAAAAGAACTCGTAATTGATATTCTTAAATTTGCTCTGCAAAAAGATCAGCAGGCAATCATTTACGACTCTGGTTATCTTTATCCTGGGCCATCCGTAAAGGATGTAACTTTATCCATGGCTCCGCAGGAGAGTCAGGATATAATCAAGAAATTTGGTCGTCCGGTTTATGACGAGTTGATTGCAACTGTGCCAACAGAAGTGTTGCTTGAGCCAACAGCAATGGTCGCTGCGTTCCGCAAATGGGATGAAGAAATCGGCGCCGGTAAAAATCAATAACCGTAAAAATACTTTAGGTTGCGGCCTCTAAAGGCCGTGGCCGTTCTCACATAATTATTGATTGAACCAACCTATGCAGATTGTCGTTAGGCGGACTGCTAAAGAGGTGAATAGTGTTTCAAAAACTGGAATTACGCTCCATTACCCGCAGTTTCGGCACATATAATGCCCTGCAAAATATGGATTTATCGATCAAGGCCGGCGAGTTTATCTCATTGTTGGGGCCTTCTGGTTGTGGCAAGTCAACTGCGCTGAATTGCTTGTCGGGACTTTTGCCGCTGACCTCCGGTGAGGTTTGGCTGGATGATCGTCGTATTGATACTTTACCGCCTGAAAAGCGTGGATTTGGTATGGTTTTTCAAAACTATGCTCTTTTCCCACATATGAGCGTTGCTAAAAATATTGGCTTTGGTCTTGCCATGCAAAATGTCTCAGTAAGTGAGCAAAAAAGACGGATTGCTGATGCATTGGCATTGATCCAGTTACAAGCGCACGCGGACAAGCTTCCCGGTCAGCTTTCAGGTGGACAGCAGCAACGTGTTGCCATTGCACGAGCGATTGTTATCGAGCCGCCATTGGTGTTGATGGACGAGCCACTCTCTAATCTTGATGCCGCTTTGCGCATTGAAATGCGCGAAGAAATTTTGCGTATTCATCAAACACTCGGGCTAACCACAATTTATGTGACCCATGATCAGGATGAAGCTTTGGCGATGTCCGATCGTGTGGTTGTGATGAAAGGTGGCGTGATGCAGCAAGCGGGCGCACCTAGTGAGTTGTATAACCGCCCCGTTAATCTCGATGTGGCTGTTTTCATGGGATATCGTAACCTGTTGGATGTAAAGCCTGTCATGCAGGGCACTGACTTTGCGGTTACTTATGGGGATACAATTTTGCCAGCGAGCGCGATGCATGCTGTTCATGACACGTCGATGATCGCAGCCTTTAAGCCTGAAGATATTATACTGAGTGCTACAGGTCTTGGCGGGATTGTGGACGGGGTTATTTATGGCGGCCGTGAAAGCACGGTTAAGATCCAGCTTGATAGCGGTGATTTAATCCATGCGCGTTTACGCGATCAGGTCAAAGCCGGAGAGCGGGTACATGTGACTATACCGGCTGAACATCTGCTTGTTTATGCCAGCCCTCATAAAAAAATGGCAGGGTTATAAGATGGCTAAAGCAACGTCTTTTAGTATGGGTGATCCGTCCGCAGTGGCTGGTAAAGACCGGCGTCTCATGATGATTGTGCCGGGTGTTTTTGTTGTATTGGCGCTGTTTCTCTACCCGTTTATTTACGGCTTTATATTATCGCTCATCCCCAAGCTGGAAGGCGCGGGAATGTTTGAGAATTATCGCCGTTTTTTTTAGAGCCACGCCAGTATCAAACTATAGCAAAAACATTGTGGCTGGCTTTGCCCGTTACAATTTTTAATGTCGGGTTGGCAGTGCCTTTTGCATTCATGCTGCGTAAACCCTCTAAAGGGCAGCGATTTTTGTCAACGCTATTGGTTATACCAATGACACTTGGCACTGTGATGGTTGCTGAAGGGCTTATGCTTTATTTGGCACCCAATGGCTGGTTGAACCGCACATTAATTGAGCTTGGCGTAATCGGCACACCGTTGCGATTACTCAATAATTATTGGGGCGTTGCGTTTTCACTGATTATTACAGGCTTTCCTTTTGCCTTCATGATGATGCTTTCGTACACAACAGGCATTGATCCAACGCTTGCAAGAGCGGCTGCAACGCTTGGTGCAACACCGGCCAGACAATTTAAGCATATTTACCTGCCGCTTCTGGTGCCTGGATTAGCAATTACATTTTGTCTGACATTTGTGCAGGCTTTTGCCGTTTTCCCATCAGCTATTTTGCTTGGCGCACCGGCAGGTGCCACACGTGTAATATCAATTGCTGCCTATGAAGCGGCATATGAGGATTATAACGCCTCAATGGCTTCAACGATTGCCATCATTATAGGTGCGATTCAGCTGTTTATTGTTGTTGGTGTTTTGCGGTTACGCAACTTGTCTTACCGTGGCCCGGTCGTTGGAGGAAAAGGATGATATCCACTATGCGTGAGCGTTTTCTACCTGCGGTTTGGCGCTGGGTTGTTTATGGCGCAATGGCATTTTTTGTCATCAATGTTGCGTTGATGATTGCAATGGTTGTGATCAGCTCTTTTGGAACCAGCTGGTTTAAAGGGTGGTTACCGCAAGGCGTGACCTTAAACTGGTATGCGGATGCCTGGAAAGAGTTTCAGCTTTATTATGTTCTGCTGGTAACCGTTCAGATCACACTGATTGTTGTAGCTCTGTCATTGATGATTGGTGTACCTGCCGCCTATGTTTTGGCGCGGGTTAATTTCCGCGGCAAAAATTTAGTCATGCTATGCTTTTTGGTGCCATTGATGGTGCCGCCGATTACATATGGTATTCCGATGGCCACGGTTCTTTATCAAGTCGGCCTCGGCGGCACGATGTGGGGCGTTATATTGGCTAATATTGTACCAAGTGTGCCCTTTGTGGTGCTGGTCATGTCGCCATTTATTGAACAGATTGATCCACGTTTGGAAGCCTCAGCACGTGTGTTTGGAGCATCCCCGTCAACAGTGTTTTTACGCATATTGGTGCCTTTACTCATGCCGGGAATGCTGGCCGCTGGTATTTTGGTACTTATCCGCACAATTTCGATGTTTGAACTGACGTTCCTCACAGCAGGGCCGGATAGCCAGACACTGATTGTATCGGTTTATTATTCGATTTTTGCCGCTGGTGTGCGGGCACAGCAATCTATTGATGCGATGGCTGTCATATATATGGTGACAACCTTGACCGGTCTCCTGATTGCCTTGCGCTTTGTTGACCCGTCACAGCTTGTCGGACGTGTGAAAAGCCAGAAAGTCTGAACCATTATGAGTAAAATTCGAAGTTTAGAGACGTTTTTTGCTGAAATTCCGTTTGAAGATGGCGGTAAAGGTGAGGGTATTACTCCAAGCCGCTGGCATAGTTTTCACAATGTTCTTGTGCGCATTGAAGATGAAGATGGTTGTATTGGCTGGGGTGAGGCATTTGCCTATTTTTGCGCGCCAGCGGTTGCCGCTGCCGTCAATCATATGGTGGCACCGTTGGTCATCGGCCATGAGATTGATGACATTGCAAAATGGAATGCTGCCGTGCAGCGAGCTCTGCATATTTTTGGGCGTTACGGTATCACAATCTTTGCTATTTCGGGTGTTGATATAGCACTATGGGATTTGAAGGCAAAAAAAGCCAGTAAGCGATTGGCTGAACTGGTTTCAGATGGAAACCGTAAAGCGGTTCATGCTTATTCCAGCCTTGTTGCTTATCGCGATCCTGAACTTGTAGCTCGGTTTGCCAGTCAATCCGTCACAGACGGATTTGATTACGTCAAACTGCATGAAATCAATATGGATGCAATTGCGGCAGCGCGTCCGGTAATGGGCGCAAATACTGGTCTTATGGTTGATGTTAACTGTAACTGGAGTGTTGAGAAAACGCGGCAGATGATCCCCTTTTTAAAGGAGATCGATACAATGTGGCTTGAAGAACCGATTTTTCCGCCTGAGGATTTCAAGACACTTGGTGAGATTGAAAAATGGAGGATTCCGATTGGCGCAGGCGAAAATGCGTGTACGGCTTTTCCGTTTCATGAGTTGGGAAACTCTATTTCCTATCCTCAGCCAAGTATAACAAAAGTTGGCGGTGTCTCGGTGTTTCTTGAGATTGCGGGATTGGCGAAGCAGCAGAAAAAAAACTTGATGCCGCACTCACCTTATTTTGGACCCGGTTATTTCGCGACACTCAATCTTTTCTCAGTGCTTTCTGAAGAGAGCCTATTTGAATATTTATATGTTCAGCCGCAGGCATTTATTGGTCAGAATACGCCTCTTCCAATAGGTGGCCGGATAGCGTTGCCTGAAGGTAACGGCATTGGTTTTACACCAAATACAGATGTTTTGCATGAGTTTGGAGCGAAGCTATGAATAAGCGCGACAAAGAAATTTTGATTACAGGTGCGGCCGGTTTGGTTGGTACTGCAATGATGAAGGAGTTACGCGAACTTGGCTATCGGTTGCGTCTTCTTGATCTGAATAAGCCACGTGATGCTATGACGAGTGAGCGCATCTTTGTCGGGAGTGTCGTGGATAAGGTGCTGGTTGCAGAAGCCTGCGACGGGGTTGATGGCATTTTGCATTTAGCCGGTTGTACAACTGACGCACCAATGCCGGCGCAAATTGAAGGCAACATTGTTGGTGCCAGCAATATTTTTGAAGCAGCAAAGCAGCAAGGTATTGAACGGGTTGTTTTTGCCAGCTCACATCACGTTGTTGGTTATTATCCGCGTCGTCGCCGTATAGGGACGGATGTCTTGTTGCGGCCAGATAGCCGCTATGGTTTGACAAAAGCATTCGGCGAACAATTAGGTGCATTTTATGCCGATAAATATGGCTTACGTAGCTTAGCAATTCGCATTGGTTATGCAGGCGATGAACCCGCTGACCGACGCAGATTATCCGTTTGGATCAGTTGGCGGGATTTGGCTCAATTAGTCGATATTGGCTTTTCACATCCTGATTTACGCTATGCCGTAGTTTATGGCGTGTCGAAAAACGATCGCAGCTTTTTTGATAATGAAGCAGCTTTTCAACTTGGTTATCAGCCTAAAGACAATGCTGAGCATTTTGCCGCTAAAGTGCTGGAGCAAACCGCGGCAGAGCCTTTAAATCAGATTGGAACGCATGTCATTGGCGGTCATTTTGCAAATTCTGAATATATCGATCCGATCGATCGGATATATGAATGGTGAGTTTGGCAGATCATCAGACTGTAAATATTTCGTCTGATTTATTAACTGCGGAATTTAAACCAGCGCTTGGCGGGCGCATGTCGCGATTATTGATGACTGGCGGAACTGATATTATTGTTCCGCTCGATGATGACGAAATCAATTTATTGCATTGGCCAAAAGCCGGTGCCTATCCTTTGTTTCCATATCATAATCGTATTGCTCAGGCGCAATTCTGGTGGGATGAAAAATTCGTTCGATTAAAGGCACATCCGGAGGCTATGCCCCATAGTCTTCATGGGCCAGGCCATCAAAGACGATGGATTGTGCGTGAGGTGACAGCCTCGACAGTCACAATGCAGCTCGATTATAGGGTGGACGCAGACTGGCCATGGAGTTTTCTTGCAACACAGAAATACGCGCTCAACGGTACAGAGCTCACTGTGGAGCTGACTTTGCACAACAAAGACAACAAACCTATGCCGGCAGGTATCGGGTGGCATCCTTATTTTGTCGGTAATGGGGATGTTTTTCATGATGCACAGTATCGATGGTTATATGATGCAGATTTTATACCAACAGGAAAACGTGAGCGCTTATCTGGGGATGATTTAAAATCTGCGCCCCAAACGCAATATTTGCAGCAATGGAAAAGTGCTGCATTTATGCTTGCCAATGATCTGCATGTTAAAATGACAGCAGAAGCGATTTTCGATCATCTGGTTATACATAAAGCGCAAAATTATACGTGTTTGGAGCCCGTTTCCCATGTTGGCAATGCGGTTAACCTCATTTCGCACGGTGTTGACGACATCGGCATAAGATGTCTGGCGCCTGAAGAAACTATGCGTGGGCAATTGTTTATTACTATCTTGAATAAACAGTTTGAAACCGGTGCTGAGGGGAGGCGCGGGCGTGACTGAAGCTGATGTTTGGACCGAGGAAACCGGCTCAAGGAATGTGGCAGGAACTGCGCTGATAGGGAAGGCTTGTGATATTCTTGAGTTGGTAGGCAGGGCGCCGAGTGAGCTTAACCAAATTGCCCTTGCAGAAAAAACAGGTATTCCGCGCGCAACCCTTTATCGCATCTTGGCCGCTTTGTGCGCGCGCGGTTTTTTGCGCGTGGATCCTATTAGTCAGAATTATACGCTCGGTTTCAACTTTCTTGAATTTGCACAAAACACATGGTCTGGGGGCGACCTGGCATCTATTGCGTCTGTAGAATTGCGCCGTTTACGTGATCTGACCGGAGAAACCGCATATTTTGCGGTTCAGCAAGGTTATCATGTGATAGCCTTGGGACGTTTTGAAAGTGCGCATCCGCAGCGCTCTAAAGCAAAACTGGGTGCACTTAAGCCGATGCATTGCACGAGCCAAGGTAAAAGTTTTTTAGCCTATTGGTCTGATGCGCAATTGAGCACTTATTTGCAGCAGGAATTACAGTCCTTCACCTATCGTACTATTATCAATCCGGAGCAATTACGTGCAAATCTTGCGATCATTCGTGCGCGTGGATTTGCCATTGACGATGAGGAAATTGTTATCGGAACCCGATGTGTGGGGGCACCGGTATTAGATGCGGATAATCGGCCAGTTGCGGCCATCAGTGTTGCTGCTCCTGTTTATCGTATGAGTCCGGAACGGGCTGAGCAGCTGGGTTATGAAATTGCTGATGTTGCTCGGCGTATTTCTGCACAATTAAGGCCATCGACACATATACAGACACGCACTGAAAGTTCATTTGAGGTCATGTGCGAAATCCCGGCTTTTGCTGGTGCATCGCCAATTTGGAATAGTGAACTAGAAACATTGTTTTGGATTGATCGACTGGCACCTGCACTTCACGGGAGCAGCAAGGCATCTACCTATCTGTCGATGGAAATATTGGCTCAAAGTCTTGTCTCAGCGTGTTTGATACATAACGGTGCATTGTTGGCGGCCGGTGATCATCTGGCATTGGTCCGAAATGATCAGATCATAGAGAAAATATATTTCAATGAACATGAACGTATAACATCGTTACGCGTGTCGCCTTCCGGACAAGTATGGGCTGCTATGCTAAATATTGATACGGATACAAGCATGGTGGGGCCGTTAAACCGCGATGGGACAGTTGAAAGCCTGTTTGATATTTCCGGGATGGTGACGGATTTAGCGTTCAGTAATGAAAACACACTTTTTGCGACAGTGCCATCGCGTTCAAGTATTCATCTGCTTGAGCTTGCCCATCACCGTAAGCGTCGTTTTTCGGATATTCCAAAGGCGGCTGGCGCTCCTTGTGCACTTGCTGTGGATAAAACCGGTAAACTGTGGGTGGCCATGACTGATGGCTGGAGCATTTTGTGCATTGATGAAGACGGTGAGATTATCCGTACCTTAGCAGTGCCTGTTCCGCAGCCAACTGGCATTACATTTGGCGGCGCTCATTCAGAAACCCTTTTTATCACAAGTGCCCGTACCGGTGTTGCTCGTGAAAGCCTGATGGCGGCTCCCCTTTCAGGGCATGTTCTCTCGGTGGATGTTGGTGTGTCTGGGCAGAGTGAGCCGGTTGGCGTGTTCTAGCCGTGCCGTTTGGCTGCGATAAAATGGAAAAAATAGCAAAAAAAGGGAGCGAGAACCATGAGTTTCAAGCCGTATGGAAAACATTTAATCGCCGGTGAGTGGGTTGCTAGTGAACACAATTTCTATTCTGAGCCAGTTTATGGAGCGCCGCATGCATTTTCATGCGGTACAGTGAGGCATGTAAATACTGCTTGTGACGCAGCAGAAGAAGCATTTTGGGACTATGCTTATTCTGATCGTAAATTAAGGGCGCGGTTTTTACGCTTGGTAGCGGATGAAATAGAAGCGCGTGCGGATGCTATTACTCAAATCGGTGCGGAAGAAACTGGGCTGCCGGCTGCCCGGCTAAATGGTGAACGTGGCCGGACAAACGGACAATTACGCCTCTTTGCTGATCATATTGAAGCGGGTGCTTATCTTGATCGTCGATATGACAAAGAGTTAGCTGATCGTCAGCCATTACCACGTCCTGATATTCGTTTGATCCAGCGGCCTGTTGGGCCAGTTGCTGTATTTGGTGTGTCCAATTTTCCACTGGCTTTTTCTACTGCGGGTGGGGATACGGCTGCAGCTTTGGCTGCGGGCTGTCCCGTGGTTGTTAAAGGACATAGTGCACATCCCGGTACGGGCGAAATCATAGCTGAGGCAATTGATGCTGCGCGCCGCTCTCTTGGACTTCACCGGGGAGTGTTTTCTTTAATTCAAGGCGGAACGCGTGATGTTGGTATTGCCTTAGTGCAGCATCCATTTATTAAAGCTGTCGGCTTTACAGGTTCGCTTGCCGGAGGGCGCGCATTGTTTAATCTTTGTGCGGCGCGCCCAGAGCCAATTCCGTTTTTTGGTGAGTTAGGATCTGTTAATCCGATGTTTGTTTTGCCCGCTGCACTAAAAGCACGCGCTGGTATTATTGGGGCTGGTTGGGCCGGATCCTTAACAATGGGGGCAGGGCAGTTTTGCACTAATCCGGGCATTGCAGTGGTACCGGAAGGGGAAGCGGCGCTTGAGTTTCAACAGGCGGCAGCGCAGGCATTGCAGGCGGTTGCCTCGCAGGTCATGCTAACGGATGGAATTGCTAAAGCTTATCAAGATGGTATTGAGCGCATGAGCACAACAAAAGGGGTTCGACAATTAGTCGGGACTGCCGCTACTAAGCGTTGTGCTCTGCCATATCTATTCGAAACAACTGTTGAAAATTACTTAGCCCATAGTGAGTTGCATGATGAGGTCTTCGGTCCAATGGGGCTGATCGTTAAGGCGCAAAGCTTTGATGAAATAGTCACCTTTGCCAAAAGTCTGGAAGGGCAATTGACTGCGACTATACAGCTTGATGAAGGTGATAATGAGCAAGCGCGCTTATTGCTGAGAATTTTAGAACGCAAAGCGGGGCGGGTTTTGGCGAATGGTTATCCAACTGGTGTAGAAATTTGCGATGCAATGGTACATGGCGAGCCTTATCCTGCGTCGACAAATTTTGGTGCTACATCAGTGAGTACAATGTCGATCCGGCGTTTTTTACGTCCGGTAAGTTTTCAGAATATTCCACAAAGCATTTTACCAGATGATTTGCAGGAGTTTTCATAACTGGTGTGCTTCACCGTATTTTCCGACTGTCTTCTTCTGGAGACAGTCGGAAAATTAATGCCGCACATGGCATCAAGATTATGTACTTAGCTCCAATGAATTAATTATTTGACTTTTTCAATTAATGATACTTTCATATTAATGTATCAGACGATTGGGAGGTTTGTCATGATCATTAAAGAGATTGCCGATAAAGCGATCGAGCTTAAAGCTTGGCGCCATCAAATTCACGCTCATCCTGAAACCGCTTTTGAGGAAGTTAAAACCTCAGCTTTTGTTGCCCAAAAGCTTGAGGAGTGGGGTATTGAAGTTCAACGCGGTATAGGAATTACCGGTGTCGTTGGTGTCATTAAAGGTAAATCCGAAGGTCCTACCATCGGATTACGTGCTGACATGGACGCGTTGCCTTTAACCGAAGAAACAGGCCTTGAATACACATCTCAAATAGAGAACAAATTTCATGGATGCGGCCATGACGGACACACCGTCATGCTACTAGGAGCAGCACAATATTTAGCAAAGAACCCGCCTTTACATGGGAATGTTCATCTGATTTTTCAGCCTGCGGAAGAAAACCTGCGTGGTGCAGCTAAAATGGTTGAAGACGGTTTGTTTGAACGCTTTCCTTGCGATCAGGTTTATGGACTACACACAATACCACTTTACAAACCGGGTACGGCAGCTATCCGTACGGGCGCTGCATTAAGTTCAATTGCAATGTATGAGATTGCAATTGAAGGTGTTGGCAGCCATGGTGCAGCGCCGCATACAGCTGTTGACCCCTTGCAGGCTGCGGCGCGCATTGCAATGGATATTTCCTCCATCGTTGGCCGCTATATTGATCCGTTTGCCCCAGCAGTCATATCCTTAGGCCGTATGGTCGCCGGTGCTGTTGATAATATTATTCCAGCCTCTGCCAGTCTTGCAGGTACTGTTCGCAGTTTTGATATTGCTGTTCAAAATAAAATATTAGATCACCTGCAGGCACTGTGTGACGGGGTGGAGACCTCGACGGGCTGTAAAGTTACTCTGACTATTAAAACACAAGGTCTTCCTTGCATTAATTCTGAGCAGGGCGCAAAAACCGCTGTGAAAGCAGCAGGTAAAGTGCTTGGCGCTGAAAATATTATGACAGACACACAGCCTTTACCCTTCAGCGATGACTTTGCTCAAATGCTGGCACAGTGGGGCGGCGCTTATATATTCCTCGGACAAGATGGCCCTATGTGCCATAATCCTGGGTTCGATTTTGACGACAAGCTATTGCCAATTGGCGCCAGTATTTTCTGTAATATTGTTATGGATCAGACCAGCACACCTGCATAGCGGCTTTAATTACGCATTTTATTCAAATTTCACGAAAGATCATCGAGCGAAACGTGGTTAGATAGCTTTTATCTATTTCTGGCACGTTTCCTTGCGATGCAGTTGTTTATAGCGCTCAGGGAGCCGCCATATGTCATCAACGTCTACACTTTCAGAAAATACAACGCCATTTTCACAATCAGCAGTCAGACGCGCCATTGCCTCGTCCATTATTGGTAATGGCCTAGAGTGGTACGACTTTCTTATCTACGGTTTTTTCACCGCGATGATCTCGAAAGTTTTCTTCCCAGCGGATGATCCGTTCGTATCAATGTTGCTGGCAACAGCAACATTTGCTGTTTCATTTTTAGTACGTCCTTTAGGTGGAATTATTGTTTCATCTTATGCAGATCGTTATGGCCGCAAACCTGTCATGACCATGATGATGATTGTTATGGGTGTATCGACCATTCTTATCGGACTTACGCCTTCATATGAGAAAATCGGTATCGCAGCTCCAATTATCATTATATTTGCGCGCATCTTGCAGGGACTGTCAGTTGGTGCTGAATTTTCCAGTGCAACTGCCATGTTGATTGAATATGCTCCAAAGAACCGTCGTTTGTATTTCGGCAGTTTTCAGATGTGCTCTCAGGCTTTCGCGCTCGCTCTGTCTGGGTTGACTGGTTTTGCACTATCAACTCTGATGTCCCCTGAAGATATGAATAGCTGGGGTTGGCGTATACCTTTTATGGTTGGCCTTCTGATCACACCTCTAGGGTTTTATATTCGTCGTTTTGTTGCTGAATCACCCGAGTTTCAGGCTTTATCCAAAACCAATCCTTCCCGCTCGACACCATTTCGGGATGTCATACGCTACCATCTTGGAGATGTTCTCACTGGTTTCAGCCTGCTCATACCGGGAACTGTCGCATTTTATGTCTGGTTTGTTTTCATTCCTGCTTATGTTGCGCGTGAACTCCAGCTGGCGTTCTCTTACGCCATGTTAAGTTCATTAATTAGCGGCATTACACTTGTACTGATCATTCCATTCATGGGGCATTTAAGCGACCGTGTTAGCGGTTGGCGAGTTTTAGTAACGGGCGTCATTGTCTTTGGATTGCTGGCATATCCAATGCTGCATTACGTGATTGCAGCACCAAGTTTTGAACGCTTGCTCACCATTCAAATTATTTGCGCCATTCCGATTGCTGGTTTTTGGGCACCAATGCCTGGCCTACTCGCACATCTCTTTCCGACAGAGGTTCGCTCCACCGGCATGTCTATTTCATATAATATGGTTTCATTATTATTTGGTGGCTTAGCGCCGTTTACACTCACTTGGCTAGTTGGCAAAACGGCATCAAATTACGTACCCGCCTATTATGTTATCGGCTGTACCATTCTGTCTCTCTTGGCTATGTTATTAGCAGCAAGAATAAAAGCTAAATAATACAAGAGGAATTTATGTCCGAGAAACTTAAAACGACCACTAAAGACGACCTGAATTCGTTCTTAAGTTATCGGATAGACAAAGTTTTAAACTCAGTCATGGCCAAGGCTTCTAAAGTCTATAAAGACAACCTTGGCCTGACAATTCGTGAGATGCGGGTTGTACGAGCAATTGCAGAGGAACCAGGAATATCCGTTGGTCGATTATCAGATATTACATTGATCGAGCCGACCTTAATATCTAAACATCTTAAGCACTTATTATCATTGAATTATATTGAACGCCGCATCAATGAAAAAGATGCACGGCAATTTCTCTTATATCTGACATCCGCAGGCAGCAATGTTTATCATCAAGCTAATATAGTAGGTAAAACATCACATGATGACATGCTGACTACTCTTACGCATGATGAGATCCAACAGCTTGATTTTTTACTGAAGAAGCTCAACACTTGGGTAGAAAAACCATGAAATCATGTAGATCACGCGGCTTTGACCAATTGGCATGCGCCTTCATTTTGAGCTGTCAGCAACGCGCATGGTTTCATCTTATGCTGAGTTGAGTTTCAATTTTAAAATCGGATAAGGTTTGCCTTGATCGTCAACATCTGTGCGGCCTGTTTGCACAAAACCCATATGTAAGTAAAAGCCAACGCCTTGGTTGTTTTGCTCATTCACATCAACCGTAATCTGATTATCAAAAAGTGCTTTTGCATGTGCGATCATATGCTTACCCACGCCTTCGCCGCGCATGCTTGGTGCAATGAAAAGACTGTCAATGTGATTGTCAGTCATCCCCATAAAACCAACAGGGCTTTCATCGTCTTCCACCACCCAAACTTCAGCATTTGGCAGATATTGCTCGCGCACCATTGTTTCAATTCCTTGAAAGTCGGACGGGCTTAAAAAATCATGCGTTGCGAGTGCGCTATCGCGCCAGATATCAGCCAGAGCAGGTGCATCATTGCTGGTGGATTTTCTGATAGTAATCATTTTTATGTTCCTTAACTGAATTGGAACGTACCAAGTAATACATCGCTTATGAAAACACCTAACGGACTTTTTGTCGCAATTTTATTTTTTTAAGTCTTAAACAGACCACAGTCAGGCGTACATATAGCTGTAAATCAGTGTAACTGAATGAATGACTATAACTGTTATCGGCGGGCTTATTGATGCAAGATAATACTCTGGATTTTTATAACACCAATGCCGCGCAATATGCAGCGGATGATTTGATAGCGAACCCAAAATTGTCTGGCTTTTTAGCAAAGTGCAAAACGGGTGGCCATATTTTGGAAATGGGAACTGGTTCCGGAGTTGATGCCCGAGCCATAATCGATGCCGGTTTTCAGCTGGATGCCACAGATGGTTCAGCTGAACTGGCAGCTATCGCTTCACAACTGATCGGGCAACCTGTGCGCCAAATGATGTTCGATGAACTCGATGCGCATGAGACCTATGACGGTATTTATGCTTGTGCTGCCTTAACGCACGCACCGCGTAATCAACTTGGTGCGATCATTCAAAAGATCCATGCCGCGTTAAAACCTGGTGGTGTTGTATGGGCAAGTTTTAAGGTTGGCGGCGGTGAGGGAACGGATGATCTTGGCCGTTTCTATAACTATTTACCACTGCCGGATTTGCTCGATATTTGGCAGAATAATGCATCCTGGGCACAGCTGACAATAGATCAATGGCATGGTAGCGCATATGATAAAAAGCCTACCGAATGGGCGGCAATTGTTGCGGTTCGCTAGTTTTCAATTTAGCTGTGCTAAAAGAAAAAAACGCCACACTGAAGTGGCGTTTTGACGTTTTAAAAGCATCGAAACTTAGTTCAAACCAAGCTTACCGCGCAGCGTGGAAAGGTCTTCCGCCAAGGTGTTGACGGCAAGTGCGAGCACTTTGCGATCTTTTTCGTCCAGCTTATCGTAAGTTTGGTAGCCGTCGCCTTCTTTTTCTTCGATCAGCGGACGCATCAGATCAAAGATTTTACGTGCGCCATCAAAGTTGCCTTTAAAGTCCCAAAGGTCTGTGTGGCTGTAGCGATCTTCTTCACCCGAAATTTTGGTGGCCGCGACTTCTTCCATCAATACGGCTGCGCCGCCCACTACTTTTTCAGGCGGGAAAGTCAGATCAGCAATGCGCTTGTTTAACTCGCTGACATCAGCCATCAATTTATCGCAAACGGGGTCAGCTCTTCAGTGGAGTTTTTTGACCCACAGACCATATTCAATGCGGTGGAAGCCGGTGAATTCCGGATCTTCTTCGGCTTTTTCCCAATCGTCAGCGCGTGAATCGATCGACACATCAAGATCGTTGAAAAGCTCTGCAATTGGCTCAATTGCTTCATAGCTCAAACGGGTTGAAGCAAAGAGAGACTTAGCTTTTTCAACATCACCGGCTTTAATCGCATCGGTAAAAGCTTCGGTGTCTTCTTCCAGTTTCTGGGCTTTTTAGCTGACATAGATTTTATATTCAGCAATTGGCTCAACCAGATCATATGATGCTTCCTGCGCCATAGCCTGCATTGTGAGGCCGGACAGGAACACCGAGGCGACAAGTAAAGATCCAAATTTCATTACAGACGTCCTTGAGTTCAGTTTTGGATTATAGTTTTTGCGTTTTACGGACTGCCTCAACCAAAGAACGGCCGAGATAGTCCTGGGTATCAACGGCGCCAGGCAGGATATAATAATATCCGCCTCCCACCGGCTTGATATATTCTTCCAGCGGCTCACCATCGAGCCTGCGCTGGACGGTGATAAAGCCCTGTTCCAGATCAGCCTGATAGCAAATGAACAGCAGTCCCTGATCAAGTTGACCTGATTTGGTAACGCCGTTGGAATAGTTGAACGGGCGGCGCAGCATCAGGTTTTTTTGTGCTGCATGGCTGCGGTCATTAGCCAGCCGGATATGCGCATCAAGCGGCGTAACCGCACCGTCTTGATCTTTGGTATAGTCGGGCACCTGGCTTTCTTTTTCGCCATCAAGGGGGGCGCCGCTGGCCTTTTTTCGACCAATAATCTGTTCTTGTTCTTGTAAGGGGGTGCGATCCCAGCGCTCAACAAAATTGCGGATGATGCGGACGGCCTGATAGCTGCCATTTACGGCCCAGTCAGGTTCTGCATTGCTTTCACCCACCCATACAAGCTGATCCATGAGCTGATTATCACCGGCATCAGGATTGGCCGAGCCATCACAAAAGCCCAGAAAATTGCGTGCACTTTCCACTTCGCCTGTCGGTGACGGCGGAATAACCGGCACATTGCCTTCTTGTTTCCAACGCAGATAAAGCTGGTCGGACATGGTTTTCAAAATGTCGCGCAGTGCATGGATGATCGTGTCCGGCGTATTGGCGCAAAATTGCAGCGACAAGTCACCGTGGCAGAGATCGGCAACCAATGCATCATTTTGAAACTTGGTCATCCGTTGCAGCAATTTAGGCTTATGAGCCTTGAGCCAATCATGTTCGGTGAAAAGCGAACTGCCCAAACCAATGGTGATTGTCAGATTATCAGGGCGGATTTCAGGACCTAAAATGCCGGAATCTGCTGGTGGTAATTTGGGGTCGAGATCAGGCGGCGTGCCGCCTTGCATCAGAAAGACAATGCGCTGGGTCAGCGTTTTAAACAAGCGCTCGAGGTCATCGGGCGATTTAACCAGCACATCAAAGGCAGCAATCATACCATGCGCAGGTCGCGCATTGATAATGCCGCTTTGATAGCGCCCGTAAAAGGGCTGACTTTGATGAAAGCCGTTGGCGCTGACTGGCGCGTCGGTGACGTGATGCTCAAGCGGAGCGGCAGAAGGTGCTGCATGGGCAAAACCTGACGCGACACTGCCGCCAAGTGCCAGACCCAATGTTTTCAACACGGTGCGCCGATTGGCGGCGTTTTTGTTTAATGGCTTATCTGTCATTCATTTAGTCCTAAAGCTGCTGACAGATCATCAATAGTTTCGGCAAGTTTGTTTGCCATGTCTGCCAGTTTCCGGCTGAAAATGTCGCAATTTCAGTGCGGTATTCGTCCAAGGCTGTTTTAAATGCAGCCGTTTGTGTCGCAGCAGGATTGATGCTGTGCGGCTCAAAGAGTTTAAATATTTTCTCAATGCTTTCCTCCTGAGCAGCAAATTCGGCTGAATCAAGACCGGCATAGCTATTCGTTCCGTTTAAAACTGGCCCTTCAGCCTGGTGTTGCAGAAAGGACGAGGCATGACACAAAACCACATCAGGGGTTAGCTTTACGCTTTTCAGGCGATCTTTCAGCGAGTTAAGATCTTCGATTCGTGCAGCTCTGCCGCAACTGTCAGGCTAAGCCTATGCCTCAGCGATAGGCGTTTTGGCTAATTCCGGTGCGGCAACGCGCGCTCCGGCAACAGGCTTTTGGCGGAACACCTGCTGCGGATGTGGCAGTGCTGAATTATGTACCTGTTAGCAAAACAGTCGCATCAGCAAATGCCATTCGTACAATAGCACCAGAAACGATGAGCCAGAGTAATTTCATAAGTATAGCCGCATGGGCATCCGCTTTTAGAAACTGGAGCCGTCAGACCGCCAACAGTAATGCGGCGCGTACCGCATCCTGCCTTGGTGGCTTTACTACGGGTATTGATACTGACGCTTATGAGCATTGGCGCTTGGGCGGTTTAGCTGGCTACAGCCATTCCAGTTTCAAAGTCAGAGAACCCAATGGTTCAGGCTCCAGCGATAATTATATACTTGGTGCTTATGCTGGCGCTACATGGGCTGTTTCAGGCGGGGCATTGGGCTTGCGTTCAGTCCTTCCCTATGCATGGCATAATGTCGACATGAACCGCTCGATTGCTTTTGCTGGTTTCAACGTATGCTTTCGGCCGATTATAATGCCAGTACTTTCCAGCTCTTTGATGATGTAGGGTATAAGTTGAATGTAAGCCCATGCTCTATTGTCGATCCTTACGTCAATCTTGCTTATATGCGTGTTGCTATTGACTTAACCCTTGGTGATTTTCAGCCCTTGCTCTTGCTGATCTGGGCAGGCGCCATGTTTATGGCAAGCATTACAGCGAGCTTTGTCGGCGGTTCCAATGCTTTCACATTTTTGCGTTCTTCAATCGGTCGCGATACGGCTTTGATCAAAGCTGGTTTTGATTGTCGAAGATGATAAAGTTGTCAGTCAGCGACTGGAAAATCTGTTGCCGCAATTAGGCTATCAACCGGATGTGCTGATTGTGGCAAATTCTTTGGCAGAGGAGCGGCAATGTTTGGCCGATCAGCTTGCGGGGGCTGGCCTTGGCCGATCTTGGCTTGCCTGATGGCAGTGGCACTGATCTGATCCGGCAGAAAGCACGATTATATTTGCGGCCAATTGTATAGTAATGCCGGTGCATGCTTGGCGCACACGTAATCCGGAGCATATTTTGCTGGCATTTTGTCTGTTGGCTTTGCTGGTTTTCAGTGTGCATGATTACTTGGTTGTCAGCAGATTAATTACCAGCTCAGCGACGATCATGCCTTATGCAAATATTGCGATTACACTATGTCTGGCGGGCATTATGGGGGTTCGCCATGCAAGAAACGCTCGCCGTGTCGAGCGTTTTAACGTGGACTTGCAGGAAGCGGTCACAAATGCACAAGCTGAACTCGCTGAAACACTAAAACAGCAATATGGTTTGGCGCTTATTAATTCACGTTTGCAGGATCGTTTGCAGCTTGCGCATGATCTGCATGACGGTTTGGGTGGCTCACTATTGCATATTATGGCAACTGTTGAACAAAGCCCGCAAGCCTTGCAACGGGATCGTGTCTTGTCGATGCTGAAGTTATTGCGTGATGACCTGCGCCAGACAATTGATTCAAGCTCCAGTGAAGGGGTGGAGGCACCGGCAACACCGAAAGAATGGATCGCACCACTACGTCACCGTTTTACGTCATTGTTTGATCATTTCGATATTCACAGTGAATGGCATTTGCCGGATGCATGGCTGACACGTCCCAATGCGATGCAATGCTTGGTGCTGACACGTTTGGTGGAGGAGGGGTTGACCAATGTTGTGCGTCACAGCCATGCAAAACATGTTTTGATAAGGCTTCTTCAGGATAATAAAGCAGAACTGGTTTTAGAAATTGAGGATGACGGGATCGGTTTTGATGTGGAAGCGGTGCGTCAATCGGGATTAAGTGTCGGCATTCGCAGCATGACGACACGCATTGCACGCTTGGAAGGCAATTTGACGATTACATCGGAGCCTGGAAAAACTTTGCTCAAAGCCAGATTGAAATTTGCAGGCGATGATTTGCAGCATTAAAATATGCTGCGCTATTTTCAAATAGTGTAAGCTTCGTATATAGAGTTTGAAAGCTCCAGAATATTTGAAGTTGGAATAAAATTGGACATTTCTTTTCATCAGGCATCGGCACGTTTTGCAGATAGAGAAGTGCTTGCACCTTTATCCTTGCGCCTGACGGAAAGACGCATTGGCATTATTGGCATGAATGGTTCTGGAAAGACGACTTTCTCCCGCATGATCAATGGCTTGGTTTTGCCGGATCAAGGACACGTCACCACCAATGGCTTTGATACGCGGCAGGATGCAGCAAAAGTGCGCGCATGTGTCGGCTATGTCTTTCAAAATCCGGCCAATCAAATTGTTTTGCCTCTCATTAAAGATGATATTGCACTTGGGTTAAAAGCGCGCGGGCTTAGCAAAGTTGAGACTGAACAAGCTGTCGGTAATGTTTTAAAACGTGTGGGAATTGAAAATCTGGCTGAGCGCCGCGCTCATGAATTATCGGGCGGTGAAGTGCAACTTGCGGCTTTGGCTTCTGTTCTTGTAACTAAGCCTGACATCGTGATTTTGGATGAGCCGACCAACCAGTTGGATTTAAAAAATCGCAATATGGTTGAGCGTGCAATTGCAGATTTGCCTGAAAATATCATAGTTATAACGCATGATTTATCGCTGCTTGATGGATTTGAGCGCGTTCTCTTGTTTCATCAGGGCAAAATTGCAGCCGATGATTGCGCAAGTAAAGCAATTGAAAAATATCTTGAGATTGCCCAATGATTATGAGGGAAGGGCGTGTGACGACTGGTGTCGAAACCGGATTTTTATACAGAACTCGCGCAGCGATTAAACTCTGCGCTTTATTTTTGCTCAGCATTGCGCTTTTTTCAACGCAATCACTTGTCATTTTAAGTGCCATTGCCGGTATTGTTTTTGTTGGTGCTTTGATCATGTGTCGTGCCGCCTTCAAGCAATGGCTGCGCACATGGGTGCTTTTGCTCACCATTGCAGTAGTCGTTATATGGACCGCATTTGCAATGAGCTCGGAAGCGGCACTCATTACTCTGCTGCGTCTTGCTAGTTTAAGTTTGTTTGCAACAATGGTGACTATTACCACCAGCATTGGCCAGTTTATTGATACGATTACTAATTTTGCCCGTCCGCTGGAGAAAACAGGTCTGGTCAATGCGCGGGATATCGGCTTAGCGATCGGGCTTGTCATTCGTTTTATACCGGATGTGCAGGCTCGATATAGTGCTGTTGCGGACGCGCATCGTGCACGCGGTTTAAAATTACGGCTTTCTACGATTATTGTACCAATGGTTATTGGCACCTTGCAAAGTGCGGAAGATATTGCCAATGCCATTGATGCGCGCAATATTCGTGGGCCTCAGGAAAAGCTATAAGGGATTTAACATGCAGACTAAGTCACTGGTTATGATTGCTCTTTTTACTGCGATCATTGTTGTCTTGGGGCTTATCCCGCCTATTATGCTGACATTTATACCAGTGCCGATCCATGCGCAAAGTATGGGTGTTTTGCTGGCCGGTGTCGTACTTGGCGCGCGTGGCGGCACACTTTCGGTGCTGTTATTAATTGCACTTGTCGCGATTGGTTTGCCGGTTTTAGCCGGCGGACGTGGTGGTCTAGGTGTGTTTTTCAGCCCGACCGCGGGTTATCTGGTTGGTTTTTTACCGGCCGCTTTTCTAACCGGCTGGATTGCGAGCAAAGTTACGGCAAGCACAAAAACGGGTTGGCCGATATTTACCGGGCTGATGTTTGCTGCAGTGATTGGCATGATTGCCGATCATATCTTTGGTGTTGTGTGGTTAGTGATCTATATCGGAATTTTACCCAAGGACGCACTGATCGGTGA
>JAEWHQ010000144.1 GCA_023387715.1 Pseudomonadota bacterium
CGGGCAGCCTTGGGAGGGAAGATTTTCAGCGGGGCTTAAAGCTTTCACATCGGCAGGGGTTAAATTCAGCCATTCTTGTGCAAAACAATTAGCGATCGGCGCCAGATGAAACAGGCCGCTCAATGGCAAAGCCGCCTTAATGACATTGTCCGGCACGTTAAATTCTGCCTGCCAGCCACCGGCAATCACGCATCCGGCCAAATGTCCGCCGGCTGAACTGCCGCCAACATAAAGACGGTTCGGGTCGATGCCATGCTCGCGCCCGTGCTGCCATAAATAAGCAATGCTGGCACGTACTTGCCGAACAATTTCACGCAAACTTGCCTGAGGCGCCAGCGTATATTCAACGGCTACAGTTGCCACTTGGTGCGCTTGCAGAAAACCGGCCATAAAGCTCGATTCTTCTTTTGAAAGCGCTTTCCAATAGCCACCATGAATGAAGATGAAAGCAGGTTGCAATTCACCTGCTACAGTGCCGGAAATATCCAGTTTCTGCTGTGACTGTTCATCATAAATGACATCTTTAAACGTCGCATAATGCGCCAGCGCCTCTTGAGAAATCGCATTAGCCTGCGCCATAATCTCATCAAAACGCTCGACCGTCACTGTAGCGCGGGCATTGTAATCCACGTCCAGTTGGGTACGTGGCAATGCAGCCTCCTCAGCCAATTTATGCACCAGCAAGTCAGTCATTCTTATCTCCTCCATCAACAGTGTTTCAAGGAACAGGAATTCTATCAAGTGAATTCTCTGGACTTATATATGACTATATGGAATATCAGAGCAATGAGTACACCACGATCAAGACTGCTGACCAACAACCTCACCTTGCGCCATTTGCGCATGGTCGTTGCCATTGTTGAAGAATGTAATCTGGCGCGCGCGGCCAAACGGTTGAATATGACCCAGTCTGCGGTCACCAAAGCATTGCAGGAGGTGGAAGCCTTAACCGCAGTGCGCTTGTTTGACCGCACCAATCGCGGCGTGGTGCCCACTTTATTTGGTGATACACTGGCGGATCACGCCCGCCTGATGCTGCATCAGCTTAGCAATGCAGAAGAACATCTGGCCGACCTTCGTGATGGCACGGGTGGCCGTGTAGCAATTGGCACTCTGCTTGCAGCATCGGCTGAATTGCTGCCAAAAGCCATTGCGCAATTGCGACGTGAACGCCCGAAAATCATTATTAAAGTTGTTGAAGGTACGGATGACATTCTGATCCATGCTTTACGTGCCGGAGAGCTGGATTTCGTGGTTGGGCGCCTGTCTGAGCGCCGTGAAACTGCACAAGTAACCCACGAAATTTTGATGGAAGATTCTGCCTGCGTTGTTGCTCGCCGCGGCCATCCGCTCACGCGTCATGATAATCTTGATCTGGCGGAACTGATCAAGTGGGAATGGGTGTTGCCACCTCACGAAACCAATATGCGCCGGCGCATTGATAGCGCATTTCGGGATGAAGGTATTGAGCCGCCAGCGCATGCGGTCGATTCCGTTTCGCTTCTCACCAACCGGCAATTATTGCTTGATACAGATTATTTAGGCGTCTTACCCGTGCAGGTTGCGCGTCAGGAAGCGTTGCTCGGCAGCTTGGTGATTTTACCGCTGACATTAGGCGCAACCGCCGGGGTTATTGGTATCACAACACGCAACAATACAAGGCTTTCACCAGCCGCAGATGCCTTTTTGGATGTGCTGCGAAATACGGCCGCAGACTTAAGAACCTAGCAATACAAACGCACCAGCTATTTCTTTTAGGAATAGCTGGTGGCGTAGAATTCTCTTTACCCTTTTCACTCAATTTCCCATGTTTCACAGCAATTTAGCGGCGTTTTCCATCTCAGATAACGCCTGTTTTTTGGCTCGATACATAGCCGGAGTGAAGACAATGTCCTTATTTCAAGGCGTCATGCCTTACCTTGTCAGCCCTTTAAAAGAAGATGCACAGGTCAACGAATCCGTGCTGGCAAAACTTTGTGACGACCTGATTACCAAAGGCGTGCATGGCCTGACCCCGCTGGGCAGCACCGGCGAATATGCCTATCTGAATGATGCGCAAAAACAGCGTGTGATTGAAGTAGTGGTAGAGGCAGCCAACGGACGCGTGCCGGTTATTGCAGGCGTTGCCAGCACCTCAACGGAAGCTGCCATTGCGCAAGCAAAACTCTATAAAAAAATAGGTGTCAGCGGCATTGTCAGTGTGCTGGATTCCTATTTTCCGCTACATAAAACAGAGATTGAAAGCTATTTTCTTTCAATCGCCGATCAGGCTGACCTACCGGTTATTGTTTATACCAATCCCAATTTTCAGCGCACTGATCTGACCGTTGATATCATTCGGGTCTTGGCGAAACACCCCAATATTATCGGCCTTAAAGATGCATCCAGCAATACTGGCCGCCTGCTGACCATCATGGAGCAGTGCGGCGATAGTTTAGATGTTTATGCGGCTTCATCCCATATTGCGGTGAGTGTTTTGATGATGGGCGGTAAAGGTATTTTTGCTGGCCCCGCATGTGTTTTACCGGAAAAAAGTGTGGCGCTTTATCAAGCATGTATGGCAGCAGACTGGAAAAAAGCAGCAATTTTGCAAAAGCAGCTATGGCAGTTCAATGATGTTTTTGCCCGTTATCGCTTGGCTGGTTGTATTAAAACGGCGCTGCAAATACAGGGCTATGATGTTGGCAACCCTGTCATGCCTCAAGCCCCGCTGGATGAAACGGCAAGAGCTGCCATTGCCGAAGCATTGCGTAAATCAATAGCAGATTAAAAATCACTTTCGGAGAGTGTGTTTAAATCGCACTCTCCCCAAGTTTTGCAGCAATTAGCTGGATGCAACCAATTGCATCAGTATTTCACGCGAATGGCTCCACAAAATAGCGCTTCCCGCATCAGCAACCTGATTAAGCTTGGCTGACGGAAAGCGTTCATTGAGTATTTTACCAAAATCAGGCGAATGTACCGGACTTGTATCACTCAGCCCATACCAAAGCTGAACCGGACAGCGCACATCTTCCACGCGAAATGGCCAAGGTGCCATCGCCAGAATAGTATCGCGCGCATAAGCTGCTCCACCTTGCGAAAATCCAGCCTCTAAAGCCGCACGATAATGCGGTGCAAAATCGCCTCGTGCATAATATGCCTGGTCTTGCTCAGCACTCATGGTTTCAATCATCTGCCAAAGCCAGTCAGCCGTTGCAAATTGCGCAATCTCTGCTTCGAGTGCTAGTGCGTCACAACCTGCTCGTTCCACCATCATTGCAACCTGTTCAGGCAACTGCTTGATAGTTGCCGGATAAGACAACTCATCCTGCCCTGAAACAATGGCAACTCCTTCAACAAGATTGGCAGCAGCCAATGCATAGGCAAAAGCCGCACCTTGCGAAAAGCCCATAGCAAGGGGTGCTTCTGCCTTTAAATGAGTAAGCAATTGCTTGATATCATTTGTCCAACTGGCAAAATTTTTCTGCGGATCAGCATCGGAACCACCCATGCCAGCGCGATCTACAGAGATAATTCTTAAATTGAGTTCTTCGGCATCTTTTTCACCAAAAACAAAACGGCCAGCCATCCCAGCGCCCGGACAAAAAATGACAACACGCCCTCCAGCCGCGCCCCATTCATGCCACGCCAATTGACGACCATCTGTCAGTTTCAGAGAATTCATTTTTTAAAAGACCATGTATACTAAATATTAAAAAATGCTGCCTGCGCTTTTTAGCCAAAGCGCAGGCAGTTTTTAACAATAAAGACCGCAATAAGCGAGATCAAGCTCACTTTTTCACCTGCTGTCTTGATGCTTGCAGGCTGACTATTCCGTCACGTGAGATGTAATAGTCACTGCCTTGTGTTGAGCGGATCAATCTTTTGGCTCGTAAATTAACGAATTGTGCCAAACCGACACCATCCATAAACCAACCCTCACGCGTGATAAAATCAGCGTCGATCACTTTATTACGCTCGTCTTTTTCCAGCATAATTCTGCCGCCACGCGACAGCATCTCAAGCACTTTGCGTTCCAGTTTTGATATATTCATCATATCACCCACGCACCTGTCTTTTGAAAAACTTACAGATGCCCATTAAAAAGTGCGGATATGCTGAAACGACCTATGGTTTTTAAAACCGCGCTTCAGCATGTTTTAAAATGTGGGATCGGTGCAAAGAGGCGAAATGTGCCGAAAAGATCATCAGCCTGAAACAGACCATCAATATCTGGTTCAGCTGAACCAAATAATGGCAAACAAGGCGATGATTGAAAATATCATAAGATCATAGCACAAAAGCACGGTGAAGTGACTTCCCGTTTATCAGCCGCTTGACGCGATCCAATTTTTTAGCTTCTGCGCATACATCTCCTAATGAATTGATGTTTCTTATCTAGGTGCAGCGCTTCAAAAAGTCAATTTTCCCTTCAAAAAAGCACTGCACTTTTGTGGTTTTTGCCTTAAATAGATGCATTTTTCTGCAAAATACTGTCAATTAAGCCCCATTCCAGCGCTTCCTGAGCATCCATAAAGCAGTCCCGATCCAATTTTCGCTCGACCTCTTCATAGGTGCGGCCACAATGTCTGGCATAAAATTCAATCACTTTATGCTTGGTTTTGCGCATCTCTTCAGCCTGAATAAAAATATCTGAAGCCTGCCCCTGAAAGCCACCTAATGGCTGATGCACATGCAGGCTGGCATTAGGCAAAGCAGAGCGATGCCCCGGTTCACCGGCCATTAATAAAAATGACCCCATCGAGCGCGCTGTCCCCATGCACAGCGTATGCACCGGAGCGTGGATAAACTGCATTGTATCATAAATTGCCAGTCCGCTGGTCATCGAACCACCCGGTGAATTGATATAGAGATTAATCGGCTTTTTCTGGCTTTCGGCTTCTAAAAGCAGCAATTGTGCGCAAATAAGCGCTGACATGGTGTCATTGACCTCACCATTTAAAAAAATGATGCGTTCACGCAGCAAACGGGAATAAATATCAAAAGAACGCTCCCCTTTTTCCGATTGCTCAATAACCATAGGGACGAGTTGCATCGTGTCGCGCATCGGCGATCTCCGTTCTTCAATATTTGATCGAGGGAATGAAGGTGTTTAGGCAGCCATCATCATCGGCACATGATTGCTGTTGGCCGCATCTCGCTGTTGCCGGAGACGCGCATCTGTCAGCTGATGAATGATTGTCAGCATTGCTGTGCCATCATCATTGCCAGCAATGCGAAATGTTACCTGTGTTTCCAAAAAAGGCGGCACTTTCTCGCGCATTTTGTAAGATATCTGCTCTTCTGGAATTATTGCCTCTTCTTCAGGCTCGCTCTCGGCCAGATCGGGCAACCATCGGGCGCGAAATTCCGGAATGGTCAATGCGCGCCATAGTTTTTGCGGGCTTGCCTCAAGCGTATATTTAAAAACAAGAGCTTCAGGCTTTTCGTCCGGCAATTGATCATTCATTGATCCATATCCTTCAGCAAGAGCTTTAAGTCATCAATCCGCTTAGGCCAATAAGCACGATATTGATTAAGCCATTGTGCAATGAACGCTAATCCATCCGGATTAACCTCATAATTAACATAACGTCCGGCTTTTTCCTCACGGATCAATCCGGCACCGCGCAAAACCGCCAGATGTTGCGACATTGCCGGCTGGCTAATACCCATACCTTCGCGTAAGGAGCTGGCATTCATATGACCTGCCGCCAGTTTTTCAAAAACAGCGCGCCGTGTTGGATCTGCAAGTGCTTTAAAAATATCGTTCTCTGTCATGCCTGATACATAAGCCAGTACTTATGTGACTCGCAAGCAAATATTTTATTTACAAGGAAATTAATACGAATGTCTGATCAATAGGCGACAGTCTTAAATCTGGTTCAACGAACGAATGATCCAGTTTAAGCCTTTGATATAGCTTGCATCCCAATCGCCTGAATCATAGGCCATTTGCGAAGCGAGCAAAGGATATTTTTCTGTTTGCGCCTGCATGAATTCTTTGATCTGCGGTCGCGCATTATCCCCGCCGCCATTTTGCCATGCAATTTGTGTGACCACCGAGCCAATCATAAAATTGGACAATGTATAGCCAGCTTGAATGACGTCTGTTGCCTCAAGGCCTGAATGCATCAAAATTCGTCGCAAATATTCAGAGCGCTCCAAAGCATTGGGGCCAATAAAAGGGCGAAAACCGATCAATGCAGGTGCCCAATGATGACGCAATAAAACACGTCGCCACTCATGCATATAAGCAATCAGCGTAACCTGCCAGTCGTCACTTTCCGACGGATAGGTAATTTCGCTCAACACAGCATCCAGTGCTAGTTCCAGCACATCATCACGAGTTTCGACATGCCAATAAAGGGAAGCCGCACCCGCATTTAAATGCTGGGCAAGCTTGCGCATGGTAAGCCCTGCCAATCCCTGCTGATCAAGGATTTCCAATGCAGCATCCAGAATACGCTCTTTTGATAAAGCAGGCACTTCTCGTTCCGGTTTAACTGGCTTCAGCCAAACAGACTGCCCCATTTTCGTCTTATCTGATTTTTCCGCCATGACCGATCTACCCTGCCGCCCTGCACTGCCACTTGACTCTTTTCATACCACTATACATATTTATCGAACACTGTTCGAGTTAAGAAAATGATACTTGATTATTGAACGTAAAAGCGGAAATTGAAGAGGTAAATGCTTAATATGACACCGCCAGCTCTCAAAACCAGCTTACTAAAACACCTGCCTGTCAGCAATGCGCAGCTTAGTTTACGCGCCATGAAGCAAGCAGACGCGGCTGCCTATGCCGCTGGCACGATGGATGCTGCGGTTAAACAATTTGGTCATTTGCCGCTTGAACATTACACGCCTGAAATTGTGAGCGAAATGATTGATGGCTCAATCGCCGATGGTTTGCATAGCGGAAATTTAGCAGTTTTAACAATTGCCGACACTGCATCCGACCGCTTTGCTGGTAGTCTGGTTTTGTTTGATTTCACCGAGCATGACGCCGAAATTGGTTATTGGGTTGCGCCTGATTACCGAGGGCAAAATATTGCTTATAAAGCTTTGATGCTGGCAGCTGATTATGCACGCGCTTTAGGACTGCACCAGTTACGCGCCAGAACCGTTACCGACAATCCGGCATCCATACATGTTTTACATAAAGCCGGTTTTAAGCAAAACGGTTTGCCTGAGGCGGAAACTGCGCCTTCCGGTAAAACCGAGCTGATCCTTAAATTTGCGGTGCAATTATAATCAACCAAATAAATGCAGTTGCAAATCAATTGCAAATAACTTGACCCGGCTTTATTTTCGCTTATTCTATGGTCAGCTTTGAATTTCACGCATTAAAGCTGACCGTCACCTTTTGCAAAATACCGGATCATCACATGCTGTTCATACATGAGGAAACCCGCAAACGCTTATTATCATCGGATAAACCAGACGATGAACGTTTGCAGGAAATTTCTGCTCGCCTCAGAAAAGTGGGCTTACGGCCAACAAAACAGCGTCTGAATATTGGCAGATTACTTTTTGGCGCATCGCATCGTCACATCACCGCCGATGATTTGTTTCAGGAGATTCAAACCACAGGCGAGCATTTATCGCTGGCGACCATATACAATACGCTGCATCATTTTAGTGAAGCAGGCTTATTGCGTCGCATCTGCACAGGCAGCGAACGGGTTTATTTTGATACCGATACCGGTGATCATCATCATTTTTACGTGCAGGACGAAGACCGGATAGTTGATGCTCCTGCCGGTGATACAATTATCAATCGCCTCCCGGAAGCGCCTGAAGGCTATGAGATAGCCAAAGTGGATGTGGTTATTCATCTCAAACCTAAGAGCTAACTCATTTAAGCTTGCGCAGTTTCCTTTTTAAAGCACGGCGAACACGATACAAAAGCATCAGGATAATGAGTGCGATATACAAATAATGATCAAGGCTCAGCACTTTCGTAGACAATGAAAAGTGAAGCAAAACCAGCACGGCCACACCATAAATAAGCCGGTGCAACCATATCCATTTTCGACCCATTTTACGGATGGAAAAATTATTGGATGTCAGAGCAAGTGGCACCAGCAGCCCCAATGCCACCATACCAAACATGATAAAGGGTCGCTTGACGACATCATCCCAAAGGGTTGAAAAATCCATCGCCAGATCAAGCAGCAGATAGGCTGCCAGATGCATCAGGGCATAATAAAAACTTAGCAGACCAAGCGCACGGCGATAGCGGATAAAATTCCAGCCAAAAGCATCACGCAGCGGCGAAATTGCCAGCGTTAATATAAGAAAGCGTAACGCCCAAAGACCCAGTGCCTGCTCAAAACTTTTAACCGGATCCGCGCCTAACTGATTAGTTGCGCCCAGATAAAAATACCAAATCGCCGGTATAAAACCGATGATATAAACAGCGGCATTGACTAAACCCTGACAGCGTTTGGGTACAGACAACGAAAAGCGCGGCATTAGAAATGCGCTTTCAAATCCATACCCGCATAAAGAGCGGCCACTTCATCAGCATAACCATTAAAGGGCAGAGTTGGCCTGCGATTAGCACCGAAGAAACCGCCCTCCCCAATCCGGCGCTCTGTCGCCTGGCTCCAGCGCGGATGATCAACTGCCGGGTTAACATTGGCATAAAAGCCATACTCCTGCGGATTGGCAATTTGCCAGGTATTTTTAGGCTCCTGATCGGTGAGCGTAATGCGGGTGATCGATTTGATGCCTTTAAAGCCATATTTCCATGGCACAACAAGACGAAGCGGCGCGCCATTTTGATTAAGCAATGTCTCACCATAAAGACCAACAGCCAATAATGTCAGCGGGTTCATGGCTTCATCAAGCCGCAAACCTTCAACATAGGGCCAGTCAAGTGATTGAAAAAAGCCTGATTGACCTGGCATTTCATCCGGCCGGACAATAGTTTCAAAACGGACATATTTCGCACTGCCCAAAGGTTCAGCTTTTTTCAACAAAGCCGCCAGCGGAAAACCATCCCACGGAATAACCATTGACCATGCCTCGACACAGCGCATGCGATAAACGCGGCTTTCAACGGTCAGTTCTTTGATCAGCTTATCAAGATCAAATGTGGCTGGCTTGCTGACCATCCCATCAATTGTCACTGTCCACGGGTTTGGCTTGAAATTACCAGACAATTTAGACGGATCATCTTTGTTTAAGCCAAATTCATAGAAATTATTATAAGTCGTGACATCTTTCTGCGGTGTCAGTTTCTCATCCAGCACATATGCGCTGCTTGAAGAATTAAGCGCTGCTGCATCAGCGTATTTTGTTGTCGCAAGTGATGTGACCCCGAGCGCTGCAAGCTTTAAAAAAGCACGGCGCTGCATATAAACAGACTGTGGCGTGATTTCAGACGACGGAATTTTAGGTGGATGATAAACAGCCATTTGCCATGTCCGGTACAGTTGAAAATTGATAGCATCACATGACACAGAAATTTGTGCAAATTAGGTCTGTCAACATAAGCGGATATGCTACTGCACAAATAATGTGTTGTCAGCGGCAGGCACAGTATAGGCATATAAAGAATATTCTGAAATTTAATATTCCACTCATTAATCTTATGCTACAGCTTAAATAATTAGTAAAATCTTCAAAAGACAGGGATTTCCTATGATCGTTGGATTAGGTGCGCGTTATCAGAACTATGCCCATGGATTTGGTTGTTTGTGCCACAGTAACATCATTACGGAACTGACCGATCGCGTGAGCAAATCCGTTTCAAGACGCTCTGTTCTGCGCGGTATTATGGCTACGATGGCTGCTGTCGGCGTTGGCAGTGGCAGCGCTTTGGCTGCTGAAAACACTGAGCGCCCACTGGTACTGAAAAATGTCCGCATCTTTAACGGTCAGGATGCCAAACTTATTGAAGGCAAAAGCGTTCTTGTCGTCAAAAATCGTATCGAAAATATTATCGGTGCTGATGAGACGGTAGAAAATGCGCAAATCATTGATTGCGGCAATCGCGTTCTCATGCCGGGCATGATTGATGCCCATTGGCACAGTATTCTGGCAGCGATCCCGCAGATGGTCGCGATGACATCAGATGTCGCATATATTCATCTGGTTGCAGCAGAAGAAGCGCAACGAACATTGATGCGTGGTTTCACCACTATCCGCGACGTGGGCGGCCCATCTTTCGCGCTCAAACGCGCCATTGATGAAGGACGGATCGCGGGCCCGCGGATTTATCCGTCCGGTGCGATGATTTCGCAGACATCCGGTCATGGTGATTTTCGTATGCGCACCGATATTCCGCGCCATAGCAGCAATGATATAAGCCTTGCGGAATCCGCAGGTATTGCGGCTATTGCGGATGGTGAGGCAGAGGTTCTGCGTCGTGTGCGTGAACAATTAATGCTTGGTGCCAGCCAGATTAAAATTTTGGTCGGCGGCGGCGTTGCCTCAACCTATGATCCGTTTGATTCAATTCAGTTCACGGAAGCCGAAATTCGTGCAGCCGTTACTGCCGCCTCGGATTGGGGCACTTATGTTTGCTCCCATGTTTACACATCAGCCGGCATTCAGCGCGCGCTTAAATGTGGTGTAAAATCGATTGAGCATGGCCAGCTTGCCGATGAAGAAACAGTCAAGCAAATTGCCGATGCCGGTGCATGGTGGAGCTTGCAGCCGTTTTTGGCCGATGAAGATTCCAATGTTTACCCGACCCAGCTTCAGCGCGACCAGCAAAAAATGGTGGCCGAAGGCACAATGCGTGCTTTTGATCTGGGGCAGAAATACAATGTCAAAATGGCATGGGGCACCGACATTCTTTTCAACCCGAAAGGTACACCAACACAGGGCAAACAACTGGCAAAAATTGCCCGTTGGTTTGACAATGCCGATGTGTTGAAAATGGCAACCCATACCAATGCGCAACTGCTGGCCATGTCCGGCCCGCGCAATCCTTATACTTTAGCCGTTGGTGTGATTGAGGCCGGTGCTGCAGCCGATATGCTGCTTGTTGACGGCAATCCGTTGGAAGATATCAATCTCATTGCTGATCCGGATAAGAACTTCAAACTGATTATGAAAAACGGCCGTATCCATAAAAACGAGCTGAGCGCTTAATTTGTTCAAGACATTAAAAAAGCCGCGTAAGACGCGGCTTTTTTTGTTTTATCCGGAACTGCGGCTTAGCAAATCGCTATTGAAAGCGGCATCAAGCCGGCACATAAAATCTTCTGCGCAGCACATATGCTCTTTCATAATATGCACAACAGCATCTCTGTCCTGCCGCTTGAAAGCTTCGACCAAGGCAATATGGCTTTCCACATTATGATCGCCAAATTGTTCATGTTCGGTAAGACTTGGCGAGCGGAAGCTGACCAGATCACGCAGCAGACTATTGAGAAAACGGCAGATGAAAATCAGCAGCGGATTGTCGGAAGCATCACATAAAATATCGTGAAACTCCGTTTCAGCCGTACGCCCGATAGCACGATTGCCATCACGATTGGCTTCAACGCAAATCCTGATATTCTCTTCCAGCTTACGATAATCTTCATCTGTCAGCTTGCCAACCACACTGAGCGCCAGCGCAACCTCAATGGATTTACGTACTTCATAAACATTTTGAAACGTTAGCGTTTGAAAATGCATATATTGGCGTAATTGCTGAATGGCGATTTCAAGCGATGCCGGTTGAATTTCCGGCCCCCCATTGGGGCCGGATTGCATCGCAATCAATCCTTCAACTTCAAGTGCTTTCAGCGCTTCTCTGATTGTGCCTTTGGCGCAACCATAATGCTCCATCAACGCTTTTTCATGGGGCAAACGATCGCCGGGAACCATTTTTTCACGCGCGATTGTGCGTCGTAAATCTTCCGCAATCTGATCAGAAAGTTTAATTCGCTTGAACTTAACTGCCTTATCAATTTTGCCTGACACCTGATCCATATTTTATCCTGTCACTGCCAGACGCCCTCATTATCTAACGGATAAATCGGCCTTGCTAATTTCTTGAAAGAAAACAATTGGTAATTGGAACTTGTTACACCACCGCTCGCACATTCAACAACAGCCAGAGCCTGAGGTTCGAATACCGGACGGCAATACATGCGGGACTTTAATATCAGGTAATCACCTTGCAAAGGGTCAATATTGGCGCAGTTAAAGACGCCCAGATCCCATGGCTCATGCGGTAGTTCTGTAATGAGAATAGTGGCTTCATCTGTTTTGAAAGCAACAGCACGCCCCATATGGCATAATTGCCCCGTATAGATCGGGCCAGAGACAACATAATCACCATCGCTGAGGGCAGTAACTCTGCCTGTCAGTTGAAGTGGTGGTTGTGGCGCAATAAAATCATCCGCGGCAATTTTATTGCCAAGCGTGATGGTGGCCTTTGCACCGACACCCGCTTTAAACAGTTCATCCACCACAGCAGGATCACTGAACGGCCCTGCCACAATATTTTTAAGCCCTGCCTGAATGGCGGCCTGCAACACATCCATATTATCGCAGGTGCCACCCGACATGCAGTTGTCGCCATGATCAAGCATCAAGACATAGCCAGAGCTATGTTTCAAACGCTCAAGCTTGGCTTGATTGACAGAGGTTTCAAGCGGAATTTCTTCATATAAAAATTCGTCGCGACGCTGCCATGCAACTTGCGCTACTTCCGCAGCAACACTTTCAGCCAGAGCATAGCTGTCAGCAACCACGACGATAGAAAGACCGGTTTCTTTCAAATCAGCGATCGGAAAACCGCCAAATACAGAAACAGCATGCACACCGTCACGTTTTTCAATCTCTTTGGCCAGATTGATAACATCCGTCATTGCGCAATCTTCATTGGTATTCATACGCAATGTTGCAGCCAGCATTGGCGGATGGTTGAAGGC
>JAEWHQ010000230.1 GCA_023387715.1 Pseudomonadota bacterium
TTGGCGCGGTAGCTCCACCAGGTGTAAATCTTCTGATCCCCCGGAATGAGATGGCGCATCAAATCGCTCCAGCCACCTTTGACACGTAGATCTTCCAGCGTTTCGGTTTCAATCGGCGTATGGCTGACGATTTTCAACATCTGTTTATGCGACCAGACATCGTTTTCCAGCGGTGCAATATTGAGATCACCAACCAGAATAGACGAAAATCCATCGCCTTGATCAGCAACGACATCGCGCATTTCTTCCAGAAAACCAAGCTTATGGGCAAATTTAGGATTGATATCCGGCTTTGGTTCGTCGCCACCGGCAGGCACATAAAAATTATGGATGCGGATTTTTTTATTTCCGGCTTCCACCACAGAGCTTAGATGGCGGCAATCGCCCATATCGCAAAAACCGATCACATTGACATCGCTTAAGCGGCGGCGCGAAATTGTAGCAACACCGTGATAACCCTTTTGACCGCTAATCGCGATATGCTCATAGCCAAGCGCTTTAAAAGCATCATGAGGAAATAAATCATCCGGACATTTTGTTTCCTGCAAACACAAAACATCAGGCTGATAGGTTTGCAAAAACTGCTCGACCAAAGGCAGCCGCAGGCGCACAGAGTTGATATTCCAGGTCGCAACAGAAAATGCCATTTCACTCACTCGCTTTCATTAAAAAACGCGAGCACAGTAGCACTAAAGTCAAAAATAAAAACCGCTCTTCTCACGCATCCACAATAGAGACGGAAAAAAGCGGTTTCCCTGTTCGTTAGTTATTTTTTTTGCCCTTCATGGCAATGCGCTGATAGTCAATTTTGAACATATCATCAGTAAAGCGAACGCCGGTGCGCACATTGAAAACCATCACCGTGGTATCAAGGTTTTGCGCATCAGTGATTGTCCACTGCTTCAGCTCATAGGTCTTGGGATCAAACATCATGGTGATTTTTGAATCACCGAAAATCGACTTATCCCCAACCACCAAAGTGGTCATATCCGGCTCTTGTTTAATCTGTTTCAGGCGGCCACCGCCTAAATCAATACGATCATCGAGCAACATTTTAAGCGGTGTGGTTGAGAGTTTGTACTGATCCCATGTATCTAGTTTACGATTGTTAATCACCACAGACTGACCATCGGAAATCACACGGATCGGCGAGTTTTCATAGTTGAAACGAATTTTACCCGGACGCTCCAGATAAAATGTGCCACCCTGCTGGTCGCCCTTCGGGCCGAACTGAACAAACTCACCTGTCATAGTGCGAATGCCGGAAAAATGATCTGCAATTTTCTGCGCTTGTGCATCAGCATTTTGCGCCTGCGCACTCACCGGCACCAGAACTGCCATCGGCAAACTCATACCAACAGCTGCACAAACTGTTCCTGCAACAGAGATCGTTTTTACTTTATCAACCAGCTTGGAAAACAGCATATTCATTCGCTTCCAAATCTCTCTTTTCATTATCATCAGATATTATGTAAGTCGCCAGTTTGTCGTTAGTAAGGCGCTACCCATCACATCTGCCACAATCAACTTGCCGTACTCTCAGATTTTCTCAGGCACTTTGCCTTAGTAGTCGTCACCGTCAGTCGGCACTAAAATTTCACGCTTACCGGCATGATTGGCCGGACTGATCAGGCCTTCTTCTTCCATCCGTTCAATGATGGTGGCCGCACGGTTATAACCAATGCCGAGACGACGCTGGATATAAGAGGTCGAGACCTTTTTATCACGCAATACGACAGCCACGGCCTGATCATAAGGATCATCGGAATCTTCCAGATTGGAAGTACCGCCCGGCCCCATTCCTTCATCTTCATCGTCTTCAGTAATGGCATCCAGATATTCCGGCACACCTTGGCTCTTCAGGTGCTGCACGACCTGTTCAACCTCTTCATCGCCGACAAATGGCCCGTGAACACGCTGAATACGACCGCCACCAGCCATAAACAACATATCACCCATGCCAAGCAGCTGCTCGGCGCCCTGCTCACCCAAAATGGTGCGACTGTCAATTTTAGAAGTGACCTGAAATGAAATACGGGTCGGGAAATTGGCTTTGATCGTGCCGGTGATGACATCCACCGACGGGCGCTGTGTTGCCATGATCACATGGATACCCGCCGCACGCGCCATCTGCGCCAAGCGCTGCACCGCGCCTTCAATATCCTTACCCGCAACCATCATCAAATCAGCCATTTCGTCGATGATAACGACGATATAAGGCATTGGCTGCAAATCGAGCTCTTCTGTCTCGTAAATTGCTTCGCCGGTGTTCCGGTCAAAACCGGTTTGCACGGTACGGGAAATGGATTCACCGCGTTTTTGTGCCTGCGCGACACGGGCATTAAAGCCGTCAATATTACGCACGCCCACTTTGGACATATTACGATAGCGCTCTTCCATCTCGCGCACAGTCCATTTCAGCGCGACAACCGCCTTTTTCGGATCCGTCACCACAGGCGTAAGCAAATGCGGAATACCGTCATAAACCGACAATTCCAGCATTTTCGGATCAATCATAATCAGTCGGCATTCCTGCGGCGTCATGCGATAGACCAGCGACAAGATCATCGTATTGATGGCCACTGATTTACCCGAACCAGTCGTACCAGCCACCAGCACGTGAGGCATCTTGGCAATATCGGCAATCACCGGTTCGCCATTGATATTTTTACCCAGCGCCAGCGCCAGCTTGGCCTTGTTCTGTTCAAAGTCACGGCTGGCCAGCATCTCGCGCAAATAGACCATTTCACGCTTCTGATTTGGCAATTCAATACCAATGGCATTACGCCCCGGCACAACCGCCACACGTGCAGCAATAGCACTCATGGAGCGGGCAATATCATCGGCCAAACCAATGACACGCGAAGATTTAATACCAGGTGCCGGTTCAAGCTCATAAAGTGTGACCACCGGCCCCGGCTTAACGCTGATGATTTCGCCGCGCACACCAAAATCTTCCAGCACACCTTCCAGCATACGGGCATTTTGATCCAACACATCTTTCGACAATGTCGCATCGCGCATTACCGCTTTTGGCTCTGCCAATAGTTGCAAAGACGGCAATTCAAAAGCGCCGCTGCGCTTACCACGTACTGCACGGGCATTTCTACGGCTTGCAGATACACGTTTAGTGGTTTGCGCGACCGGTGCTGGCTGATCCTCATCCGACCAATCATCATGATCATCATCACCATCCATCGCAAATGGCGGTTCATCATGCGCGATATCATCGCCACTAAACCCGGGCTCACGACGACGGCCGCTACCACGCAAATCACCAAAAGGATCATCATCACGGCGCGCATCACGCTTTTTGGTTGAACCCGTCAAGCGGCGCATCAGTGCCTGTGCACTTAAATACCAATGGGTAACAGCACCGACAAACTGGAAGCGTGAAGGTGCGGGTTCGTCATCCTCTTCATCTTCATCGTAATAATCATAGTCATCCGGCTCAGCGTCATCAGCTGGTTGTGCACCAGATTTAATCAGACCGTTTTTACGGCCTGTCAGACCACCGGCAAAAGCACAAAGCCAAATAGCGGGAAACAGTAAAACCAATGCGATAACGGAAGCGATAGCGCCATGCGGAAACGCGCCCAGAAAAAGGCCGGGCAGTTTCAACATCATATCACCGAAAACACCGCCCAAGCCGATTTGCATCGGCCAACTTGGCGGTACAGAAAAACAACTGGCAATGGCAGCAAACAGTAATGCCGATAAAATCCATGCCATAATTCTTTTTGGCAGACGGCCGATCTTACCCTGAACCATCAGCAAAATGCCCCAGAACACCAAGGGCAAAAGGGCCGTCACACTGGCAAGCCCCAAAAACTGCATGGCGAAATCGGCGAAAACCGCACCCGGATAACCAAGCGCATTGGTCGCTTCTTGCGATGTTGCATGGCTAAAACTCGGGTCAGTCACATTCCATGTAGCCAGCGCACCGATCGCCAAACCGACCAGAACCAGCAAAAACAGTCCGAGCAGAATATCGACCTGACGCCGCAACAACGTCATCAGTCGTAATCTGTCACCATTTAGCCGTTCATCGTTGACCGGATATCCCTGCCGCATGAAATCTGTCCTGAATAACCCTGCTCTTTAAGCTCCTGCAAAATCAACATGCCAAACACGATAATTTTGCAGATTCGGGACATCATAAAACACCGATAGTTAAGACCCCATTAACCATGCGAAGCTTGTGGATAACAGGCGGGATACATGTTTATCAATTTGCCATAACAACAACTCAAAACAACAAGAAACGCGCTTTTCGATTATGTATTATACTTAAAACCAGAATTATGATTATATAAATTCATGTATTGTTGATAGCGTTTAAACAAAGGTCAGAGTGTGCGTTTTTTCACTGCATTTATGTTGCTCATTTTTACTTCAGCCTATGCAAAAGCTGATTTGAAATTTGAACCTTTAAAATTAAACCAGGATCAATCCATACTGGTAGTATCCGGAACATTTGAATATGACGATGATCTGAAGCACTTCATTAATGCCGTCAAAATTTACAATCCAGTTCTTGTGACCTTTGAATCTGGTGGCGGCAATGTTGTAAAAGCAATTGAGTTAGGTCGTATGATCCGGCTGCTGCAATTAAACACAGTACAAATCCGCGGTGCTGAATGCTCTTCAGCATGCGCCCTTGCTTTTCTGGGTGGCGTACAAAGATACGCCGAAGCAGGCGCTATCGGTGTCCATAAATCTTCATTCAGCGATACAACTGGCATGAATGTTAGTGATGCTGTTTCCTCTGTTCAGCAATTAACGGCCGATGTAATGTCCTACATAAGTGATATGGGGGCAGATACCAATTTACTCCAATTGTCATTGCGATATGACAGTGATGACATGCGTTATTTATCGCTACGGGAGATGGAGCAGTTCCACATCGTAAACCGGCAGGATACGGATACACGTCCGATCACCACAACACCTCATCCACCAGCCTATCAACCGGCACCAATAGCACGAACCACACCTGATTACACTGAAACGCCAGCGCCTCGTTATGAAGCACGCAAACCTTCTGTGAATTTAAGTATTCCAACAGTTTTAACAGGCGTCGTTAATCACCCGAATGGCAAAGCGAAAATCGTTATCGACCCTAATAATAAGTCGAGGACACTTATCGAACTAAGGAACGGTTCAAATGTACACCTCAGACGTTATGACAAGCAGTGGTACAAAGTCGGCTATGGAGACTATTTTGGCTATATGCACCACTCATGGGTAAAACCTGACCAATATGAAACACGTTTGACAGCCAATCGTTATATTCAAATTATGAGTTTCGCCACATATGAAGAAGCTCTGGATTATATCCAAAAATCACCGCTTCAATTAGCGGCCTATCTGTCCTCAAATGAATGGATTGGCGTTACTCTTGAGCAAATGTACCCGTTAGACAGAGCCTCAACAGTGATCAAGTCGCTAAAGAAATCTAAAAAGATTCCGAGCGACTCTATCATCACAACCGGTAACCCCTATGTCCGAAAAATCTGCTGCCAATGAGATAACAATGAGCACTCATCCTCGCAAACGGATCAAGCCTTCCTGCGTCACCGATGCGATCAGTATTCCGTCGCGCGTATAAAAGGAGCCACGCGTAAAACCTCGCGCACCGGAAGCGCTGGGGCTGTCTTGCGTATAAAGCAGCCAGTCATCCAGTTTACATGGCCGGTGAAACCACATTGAATGATCAAGGCTGGCAATCTGCAAATCGGGATCAAAAATCGAACGCCCATGCGCAAATAAAGACGTATCAAGCAGGGTCATATCTGACAAATAAACCAGCACGACTGCCTGTAATGTTCGCTCATCCGGCACCACATCCACTGCACGCACCCAGACCTGCTGGCGCGGCTCCAATTTGTCACGCGAGAAATAATGATCAAGCGAAACCGGCTTGATCTCAACCGGACGTTCGCGCTCCCAATATTTGCGCACAGCCGGCGGCGCTTTATTCAAGAACTTATCTTTCATATCGCCGTCGCTGAGC
>JAEWHQ010000234.1 GCA_023387715.1 Pseudomonadota bacterium
TCCACCGTTCGTGCACCGATCACGGATGCGGTTTTTGATGAAGTGAAGCCGCATCTGGTTGTGCTGTCACCAGGGCCTGGTACACCTTTCGACTTTAATTGCACAGCCACAATCGAAGCAGCACGCGCACGCAAACTGCCAATCTTTGGTGTGTGCCTCGGGCTTCAGGCACTGACAGAGGCCTTTGGCGGCAAGCTTAATCAGCTGGATATTCCGGTGCATGGCAAGCCGTCGCCGATCAATATTTTGAAGGCTGGCACGGTTTTTGCCGGATTGCCGCAAAGCTTTAATGTCGGTCGCTATCATTCGCTGCATGCCGATCCGAAACATTTGCCGGATGTGTTTGATGTGACGGCAGTGACGGAAGACGGTATCATCATGGGGATTGAACACAAAAATGAGCCGATTGCGGCGGTGCAATTCCATCCGGAATCCATCATGACTTTTGAAGATGAAGCCGGTATGCGGATGATTGAAAATGTTGTGTCGGGGTTGGTGGCTAAAGCCCGCGTATAAATATTAGTTTAAACTAATAAACTGCTAATAAATCTGTTATCCCCCGTTGCTTTTGAGCGGCGGGGGTTTCGGTTTTCAGTTTGTTTCGGTATAGAGAATGTGCTTACCGAGTTCGAAGCACGTAATTAATGACAATTTAAAAGCGTTTTCAGGCATGTGTCATGCCTGATTGATGGCGCGTTGCACATTAAAATGATGTGAAACGTCAAAGGGTTGACTATGGATACGAAGAAAAAGATTCAACGATTGGCTGCATGGTCGATCCCTGTCGCCTTTGCTGTTCTCGCGCTGAAATATTTGGCCTATCATTTGACCGGTTCAGTGGCGCTTTATTCGGATGCGCTTGAATCCATTGTTAATGTGATTGCAGCTGTTGCTGCTTGGTGGGCTATTCGGGTCAGCTATATGCCGGCTGATCGCAATCACCCTTATGGTCATCATAAAGCTGAATATTTTTCTGCTGTCATTGAAGGCGTGCTGATCATCGTTGCGGCATTGCTCATCTTCAACGAGGCATGGAGTGCGCTGCGCACACCACGCCTGATGGAAGAGCCTTGGTTGGGTCTTGGCATCAATATCGCTGCCGGTGTGCTTAATGCCATATGGGCCACTATTTTGATCCGAGTTGGCCGTCGCGACAAATCACCGGCACTGACTGCGGATGGCAAACATATCATGACGGATGTGATTACATCTGCCGGTGTGTTGGTTGGTTTGATTGCTTCTATCGTGACCGGCTGGGCAATCCTTGATCCGCTGCTCGCCATCATCGTTGCGATTAATATTTTGTGGCAGGGCTGGCAGGTTATCAATGCTTCCGTACAGGGCTTGATGGATGTCGGCACGGATATTGATGAAACGATGAATATTCGTGACATCATTTCCACCAATGCGGAAGGTGCGATTGAGGTACACGATCTTAAAACCCGTGTAGCGGGACGTGCGACCTTTATCGAGTTTCATCTGGTTGTGGCAGCCGAAATGAGCGTAGGCAACGCGCATATTATTTGTGATCGTATTGAAGATGCATTGCGTGATCAGATTGATAATGCGGTTGTGGTTATCCATGTCGAGCCGGAAGATGAAGCCAAGCTTCCTTTGGGCACATGTGCGGTGCCTTTTGCGTGAGCAAAAGGCATTGCAAAATTTTACTTTAAAATCAGTGATTGCAGGCTTGCAACTGACGCGATGAATCGCTAGAAATACATCCATGACTTGTAAAACCTTAAACATGGCGAAATCTTTTTCCGGCAACCGCGTAAGCGGTGCTGTACATGTTTGTGTTTTAAACTCGCTTCTTCTTAGCCTTAGCGGCGATCGCTGGGCTCGTTAAAGAGGAGCGTCCGGCGGTCGACAAGAGACCACGCTGGTCCATGCTCCTTATAGTCTGAATTTTGATAATCTTTTCATCGGTTATCCAGAAATTTTAGTAGTTAACGAATAACGGTTTGAGCCGCGGGTGGCGGTCAGATCGTCACGAAGAACGAGAATAGTTATGACTCAGATTGCAGATAAAACAGTTGCTTCCGCCAAAAAAGGTATGCCGGTAGCGCAGTCAAAATATGCGCCGTTTCAGCTGACACAGCTGCAAGACCGCCAATGGCCGTCAAAGCGTATTGAAAAGGCACCGATCTGGTGCTCGGTTGATCTGCGCGACGGCAATCAGGCGCTGATCGACCCGATGGGCCATGATCGTAAAGCGCGGATGTTCCAACTGTTGCTGGACATGGGCTTCCCGGAAATTGAAATCGGTTTCCCGTCTGCATCACAAACAGATTTTGATTTCTGCCGCTGGTGCATCGAAGAGGGCAATGTGCCTGATGACGTGGACTTGCAGGTGCTGGTGCAGTGCCGCCCTGAACTGATCATCCGTACCTTTGAAGCGCTGGAAGGCGCAAAAACACCGATCATTCACTTCTACAATTCCACCAGTGAATTGCAGCGCCGTGTGGTGTTTGGCAAAGATGTCAACGGTATCAAGCAGATTGCTACTGACGCTGCCAAAATGATCACCGATATGGCGGCCAAGGCTGGCGGCGGTTATCGTTTCCAATATTCGCCGGAAAGCTTTACCGGTACCGAGCTGGAAGTAGCGCTGGAAATCTGTAATGCGGTAACAGAAATTGTAAAACCGACACCGGATAACAAGCTGATCATCAATCTGCCGTCCACAGTCGAAATGAACACGCCGAATGTCTATGCTGACCAGATCGAATGGATGTGCCGTCAGTTGGATAATCGCGAAAGCCTGATCATTTCGCTGCATCCGCATAATGACCGCGGCACAGGCATTGCTGCCACCGAGCTGGGCTTGATGGCTGGTGCCGACCGTGTTGAAGGCACATTGTTTGGCAATGGCGAGCGCACCGGTAACGTGGATGTGGTGACACTGGCTTTGAACATGTTCACGCAAGGTGTTGATCCGGAACTGGATTGCTCCGACATCAACCGCATGAAAGAAGTTTACGAATATTCCAACCAGCTGGTTATTCCGGAACGTCATCCATATGTGGGTGAACTGGTTTACACTGCTTTCTCCGGTTCGCATCAGGATGCGATCAATAAGGGCATGAAAGCCAAGAAAACCGCAAACTCCCCATTGTGGGAAGTGCCATATCTGCCGATTGACCCGCAGGATGTCGGTCGCTCTTATGAAGCGATTATCCGCATTAACTCGCAGTCCGGTAAGGGTGGTCTGGCCTATATTCTGCAACAGGATTACGGCTTGAATCTGCCGCGCAACCTGCAGGTGGAATTCCGCGAAATCATTCAGAAAATTACTGATGATGAAGGCAAGGAACTGCCATCCAAGCGCATCTATGAAGAGTTCATTGCGCGCTATGTGACACAAGAAAGCGCAAGGCTCAAATTTGCCGATCATCATACTGTGACAGATCCGGCTAATAAAGCGCGCCGTATTCTGACTGCCGAAATTCATGATAATGGTACAATCAAGAATATCGAAGGCACAGGCACCGGGCCGATCGACGGTTTTGTTGATGCGCTGTCACGTCATATCGGCATCAAATTGTCGGTGGTGGACTATTCAGAGCATTCCTTGCAGCAGGGCTCAGATGCAACCGCGATCTGCTACATGGAAATTGCGCATCCGAAGGGTAAAATCTTTGGTGTTGGTATTAACGACAATATCGTGTCTGCATCGCTGGAAGCCATTGTTTCAGCGGCAAACCGTTTGCTGGCAGAATAAAATTTGAGTTGTATATTAAAAAAGAGGCGGCCTTCGGGCCGCCTTTTTTGTGTCGGTCACAATGTGGATTGCCGTATTATTGCTTCTATTGAATGATTTGAGTGAGACTTGGTATAATCAACCCGACAGCTTGTGCTGAACGCTTTCATCACTTCTTACAAAAGGATCTGTCATGCGTGAAAATGATCTTGAGAAAGAAAATGATGCCCAGCTAACGGATGGGGCTTTGCGCCTCGCCAATGCGATGCGGCAAGCCAAAATGGCAGCCGCTGATCGTGGCGATAGTATCGTGGATGTTAGGCAAGCAGAGCTGGCACGGCTTGATCTGCTGGCTGTGGATTTGAAAGCCGTTTTTGACGCTGTGCCGGAAAATGTTGATCTGTTTGATTTTACCGTTTCATCTGGCATGCAACCGCGGCTCTGGCTTGATGCGACCGCTTTTGTGATGATGGGCAATGACAGGCGCACCTATAAATTTGTGCGTGACAGCCGTCAGGGGCGGGTGGTGATGGCGCAATCAACGGACATGAAACGTGTCAGCGAAAGCGTGACCGCTTATATCGCCGACCGCTTGGTGGAACGTGAGCAATTAATGGGGGATAGTAAGCCGGTTGTGACAGCGCAGCCTTTTGCTCAGCCACAAAACGAACTCAAGGGCTCCGGTGGTTTCTTGCAGTCTTTGGCGTGGTTTGTCACCGGTGCTTTGGTGGGTGCTGTGCTTTTATTCCTGATTTTTCAAGACAGGCTGATGCCGGCATTGCGTGCTTCAATGGGCGGGTAGTGCCAATTGATGGGTGCCGATTGCGATGATTTCATTATCTTGCGTTAAAATCCCGCGTTGGCTCCATTCGCAAGCCCAGCTATTTTCACTCTTGCTGATGTCAAACATATTGTAGCGCGCCGGTGGCTTGTGGCCACCAGAAGACTGGCTGGCTGAGGGCACACAGATAACCGGCACAGTTGCACCATTTGTACCTTCAATCTCATAATGCGTGGCCAGATGCGTATGGCCATGCAATACGAGTTCAGCGCCATAGTTTTTAATAATCTTTTGAAAACGGCCAATGCCGAATAAGCGCTTATAATTGGGTGTTGCGCCACGAATAGGGGGGTGATGGATCATCACCACACGGCAAAGCCCTGCTTGTTTGGTGCGTTCAAGCAGCAATGCCAGCCGGTGCGCCTGCGCTGGCAGAAAGTCACCGCTTGCCATAAAAGGCGCTGTTGCACGTGCTGATGATACGCCAATAATGGCAATATCGCCACGCTGACGCAGATATGGAAATTGTGGTGCCTTGTCGCCATTGTCGATGCCGTCGCCCCGCATCCACGGCTCCCATGCGCGGCAGGATTTTTGTAATGCGCCGGGTACATAAGCATCATGGTTGCCCGGCACAACGGACAGATCATGCGGATTGCCAAGTTTTTCCAGCCATTGGCGGGCAATATCAATTTCGCTGTTTAAGGCCAGATTGACCAGATCACCCGTTAACGCAATGTGATCTGGCTTTTGGGCTTTCATGTCATGGATCAGATCATCCAGAACAGAGCATTCCAGCGCATTTTTGCGGTTCTTCACCCAGTTGACGTAACCGGTTATGCGTTTTGACGCGAGATCGCGATAGCGAACCGGTGGCAAAGGGCTGAGATGGATGTCGGAAATATGCGCTAATCTGAACATTATAAACTTTACTGGCGATGGAATATGTTGCGGCATATGCGTGCCGCACTCAATGTGCTGACACGAGTTTAGCGTGTTTTGCTTGCTAAAGAAAACTGCATTTTAACTCAGCATCTCGTCATCATCGGGTGAGAGAAGACGGGTTGCGCGCCATTCAGTCAGCTTGCCATTAATGGCATCAAGCACGAAAAACCGTGCTGATTCCTTGTCATAGCCTTCATCACGCAAAGCATCGTAATCGGTATATTGATGGCGGATATAGGCAACTGTTGCCAGCCATATCGCCACCGGCGGCGTCAATTCGCGCATATGCGGGCTGAGAGCGGCAGCGCGAATAGGCTCGGCATCGCTGTAAGGTGCCCCCGGTATTAAGAGGGTCAGTGATTTGGCGATTAGTTTTTGCCGGTTGGTTTTGGCCTGCATAGCGCTCTGCTTTTATTGCTTGTCTGCGTTTATTGACCATTAAGCAGCATGAATTGCAAGCTTGTGTCCGTTGCTCTTGGCGTTCGGGCTTGCAGGATTTTGTCCACAATCAGTGCAAATTGCTGATTATCAACTTGCATGAAGTTTGATTTTTATATAAACATATCTTTATATCTGTAAAGGGCGTAACAATATGAGCTTGCAGCTTGATGTAATGGTTGATGTGTTGAAGGCGGCGGCTGAGCCAAGCCGTTTGCGTATTTTGATGCTTTTAACCCGTGGTGATCTGACGGTTTCTGATCTGACCCTTATTCTTGGTCAGTCGCAGCCGCGCGTGTCACGCCATTTGAAATTGTTGAGTGAAGCACGGCTGATCAATCGTTATCAGGAAGGTGCATGGGCTTATTTCCGCCTTGCTGACAATGATGAGTTTGGTGTCATCATCCGCGAGAGCTTGCAGCGTCTGGATGAAACTGACCCGTTGATTGAGCGTGACTTTGACCGTCTGGCCCAAGTGAAGACCCAGCGTCAGGAACAGGCAGCCGTTTATTTCAGCAGCAACGCACAAAGCTGGGACAAAATCCGCCGTCTGCATATTGCCGAAGGTGCGGTTGAAACCGCGCTGAAAGATATTGTCGGCGATGTGCCATTTCAGACCATGCTTGATGTGGGCACCGGCACAGGGCGTTTGCTGGAACTGTTATCGCCGCTTTATGTGCGCGGTGTCGGTGTTGATATCAACCGCGACATGCTGATGGTGGCACGCGCCAATCTAGATCAGGCTAATATTGCACATGCGCAGGTGCGCCAAGGGGATGTTTATGCGCTGCCGGTCGAGCGTGAAAACTTTGATCTGGTGACGATCCATCAAGTGCTGCACTTTTTGGATGACCCTCAAGGCGCTATTCGTGAAACCGCACGTTCGTTGCGTGCAGGCGGGCGTCTGCTGATTGTCGATTTTGCGCCGCATATGCTTGAATTTCTGCGCGAAGAACATGCGCATTTACGCCTTGGTTTCAGTGATGAACAGATGATTGGCTGGCTGCGTGAGTCAGGCTTGGAAATGGTTGATATTCGGGAGCTGAAGCAAGCTGATGAGGATGCGAAAGCGCTGACCGTCAAGCTCTGGCTGGCACGTGATCCGCGTCAGCTGATCGCCTGATTGTTGAACACAAAAGCGGAAAAAGCGGCTTCGTGCTGCGGTCTGCAAATTTATTTAAGAATAACGTGGCATGGCGTGAGGAAACTGCCGCCACGATACTGATGGAGACTGTTTCATGCGCTTTTACGGGCTTTCCCGACGTTCAGAGGTCGGCAAAAAACTTCGGGTATCGTTTGAGTTCTTCCCGCCGAAAAGCGAAGATATGGAAAATCGTCTTTGGGAAACAGTTACCAGACTGGCACCATTGCAGCCTGAGTTTTTCTCAGTGACTTATGGTGCTGGCGGTTCGACGCGTGAACGTACCGCACGTACTGTTCAGCGTATTTTGACCGAAACCAATGTGATACCTGCGGCACACTTAACCTGTGTTGATGCGACCAAGCAGCAAGTGGATCAGGTGATCCGTGATTTCGCCGCGATGGGTGTGAAGCGCTTTGTGGCTCTGCGTGGTGATCCGGCCAGCGGTGTGGGCAATGCTTATGTGCCGACACCGGGTGGTTATAATAATGCTTCGGAATTGGTCGCTGGTCTGAAGGCTATCGATGACTTTGATATTATTGTTTCTGCTTATCCGGAAAAACATCCTGAAAGCCCGGATTTTGCGACCGATATTGAGATGCTGAAGCGCAAGGTAGATAATGGCGCGACACGCGCAATCACGCAGTTCTTTTTCGACAATGATCTTTATGAGCGTTATGTCGAACGTGTGCGCCGTGCCGGTATTTATATTCCGATTGTGCCGGGCATTTTTCCGGTGCACAGCTTTAAGCAACTGGTTGGCTTCTGTGCGCGTTCCGGCCAGCATCTGCCGGAGTGGCTGGCTGAGCGTTTTGACGGGCTGGATAATGATCCGCATACCCATCAGCTGGTTTCTGCCGCGATTGCTGCTGAGCAGGTGATGGATCTGATGGAGCGCGGTCTTCAGGATTTCCACTTCTACACGATGAACCGTGCCGAGTTGCCTTATGCGATTTGTCATATGCTGGGCGTGCGCCCGAAAGAGCCAGCTGTGGCTTAATGAATTTGGAATGAAGATAATAAAAAACCCGGGCTCAAACCCGGGTTTTTTATTATATGTCCTCAAGCACCCCAGCTTAAGGAAAGATGCCTACAATCATGGCTGCAACAAAAGCAAATGCTGCGCAGAACATCAGGACGTTCATAGGTCTTGTCAGTCCCATAGGTCTGTCTCCTTCGTGATTGTACTTGGCTTTAAACAAGCTAATGCGCGTTGGCAGATGCTATAAATCTAGTGTCTTTATGGGTAAAAACAAAGCAAATTCATGCATTTTTATGGGCGAATAAGTGAAATAATTGTCTGATTTTTTGTAAGTATATGAATTTACATACTAATTTTATGAAGAATTATTCATGGAAAAGACACAAAAACGCCATCTGCGTTAAGGGAAATTCAGACTTATGGCAGCGTTTTTGTGTTTGGGTTCGATTCTAACTGAGTGTTTTATCAGGCAATCAATGTCAGATAGGCAGAGACGGTCAGCACTGAAATCATGGTGGATACCAGAATTGTGTTGGAGGTGATCGTGGCATCTGTGCGGTAATATTCGGCCAGCATGAAAGAACCGGTTCCGGTTGGAAGCGCAGTGATAAGTACGGCCGTATGGGTGAGGAGCGGCGGTAGCTGAAAAATATAGACCGCAGCAATATAAGTCAGCACCGGTTGTGCCACCAGTTTGAGGCTGACCAGATAGGAAATGCTGCTGATATTGGTACGTGTCAAAGGCTTGCTGGCAGCTAAGAAAAGGCCGAGCGCCACCAATGCACAAGGGGAGGCTGCACCACCCAGCAATTTTAAGAATGTATGCGCTGATTCCGGTAGCGGCAGGCTGGAGAGAGAATAGGCAACACCAAGTGCCGGTGAGAAAAGCAACGGATTGCGTGCCAGTGAGCCGAGTGTTTTGAGGATAAGCTTTGCTTTATGGCTCGCCTTCTGGCGGCTTAGCTCAATCAAGGTGATGGCAACGGCAAAGATGATGCACACAGTGAGGATGGTTGCCATGGCAACCAGTGGCAGTGCTGCACTGCCAAAAGCCAGCATCGACAGCGGAAAGCCCATATAGGCAGTGTTTGGATAGCTGGCATTAAGGCCATCAATGGCCTTGGTGGTCAGGTCTTGCCCCTTATTGCTGGGCGACAGGAAGGCAAGGCCGAAGATGATGAAGCTTGCCAGACAAAAGGCACCGATAAAAGCCGGTTGCCAGATTTCATGTAAGTTTGTGGTGGCGGTGATATCAAAAAGAAGTGCGGGCAGTGCCAGATAAACGACGAAGCGATTGAGTTCTGTGCTTGCCTGCCCGCCCAAAATGCGGGTTTTGGCGGCTGCCCATCCCGCAAAAATTAATGCGAAAATGGGCAGCATAACCAGTAATGTCGAGAGCATTGTTCTTGCCAGTTTTGTTTTTTACAATTTTTCCAACAGTTCAGGTGTCGGCCATGAATCGGCAGGCATTTTCAGGCGCACTTGCTCGGTGCGCACCGCATCGCGGGTGCGGAAACCAAACACGCCATCAATTTTGCCCATATCATAACCGCGAGCCTGCAACTTCGTTTGCAGTTCTTTCATCTGCTCGGTGTCGAGGCCCAGATCCGGATTACGCGGATCAAAAGCAGGTGCACCGGCCAGACGCGTTGCAAAATATGCAGCGGTGGTCGAGTAAACGATGGATTTGTTCCACTCCACGAAAATGTCAAAATTAGGATAAGAGAGGAAAGCAGGGCCGTTGCGACCGAGCGGCAGCATCAATGAGGCTTCGCCGTCATCTGCTCCAAGCGGCCCGTTGCGACCGGTAATGCCCCATTCAGCCCATTGTGAATGGGGTTTTCTATTCTCGCGGATGGATTCTTGCCACGGCAAATCCTGACGGGTGACGCGCACTTCTTCAAGCCACGGCTCGCCTTTGCGCCAGCCCAGTTCGCTCAGCATACGTCCGGCGGTCATCATTGCATCGGCAACACTGTTTTTCAGATCGACTTTGCCATCGCCGTCACCGTCAACGCCGCGTTCCAGATAATCTTTTGGCAGCAATTGCATCTGGCCGATTTCGCCAGCCCATGCGCCTGTGGTGGCAGCATCCACAACGCCCTGATCAAAAAGCTTTAAAAGCGCCAGCAATTGCGGACGGAAAAGTTCAGGGCGGCGGCAATCATAAGCCAAAGTAACAAGCGCATTCAGCGTATCAAAATCACCTTGGATAGCGCCGAAATCTGTTTCCAGACCCCAGAAAGCTGCCAATACCGGCCCTGGCACGCCATAGGTGTCTTCGACTTTACGGAACACATCGGCATATTTTATCAGGTTTTCCTGACCCTTTTTCAGGCGGGTTTCTGAAATCAGACGCTTTGAAAACTCGATGAAGGTCAGATTGAACACGGATTGTGAACGATCACGCGCCAGCACTTTTTCATCCAATGATGCTTTGTGCAGCTCGGCAATGCCTTTGTCGCTCACACCTTCTGCGCGCGCTTCTGCTGCAACATCTTCAATCCATTGTTTGAAGTCTGTTTCGCAGGCAGGCTTTGGCGGAACCGCCTCACTGACGGATGCAGGTGTGGTTGCCGCTGCCGGAGCTTGAGCAAAGGACAGGCTGGTGGATGCCAGAAGCAAAGAAGCACAAAGGCCGAGTACAATTTTCATAGGAGGACGAGCTCGTTCAAAAATAGCTGAGAGTAATCTGTCAGCAACAATGACCTAATCTATTGCCCTATCAAGCCTATAAAATGAAGCAAAACTTGCTAAAAATGCCCGTGATGCGAAGACTCAGCGGACATTGTTGCTTTCCAGCCACTTTTTCCATGCATTGGCATCACCGGCAAAAACATTAATGTCGGCGTCACCGGAGATGCCCGGAATGGTGCCGGTTCCGGTATATTGCCAGAATGTCCATGGATGGGGCCCGTATTTTTCATCCGGATGTCCGGCGGTGGAACGCAGCCAGAATGGGTAATGGCTGAGTTGGCGCAGATCATTATCGTCGAAGAAATCAACGGTTGTATAGATGATCGGACGCTTACCGTAATGTTTCTCAACCATATTGAGGAAGGTCAGCATTTCTTTACGGACAATAGCTGCATTCGGGCGCAATTTGCAGGTTGGCGAGCTGGCGTTCCATTCCATATCCAAAACCGGCGGCAAAGCGGATGGGTCATTGGGTACATTTTTAATGAACCAACGCGCCTGATCGGCTGCCGTGCGGCAGAAATAATAGAAGTGATAAGCGCCGCGCTTTACGTGGGCTGCTCTGGCAGCGCCCCAATGCTCGCTAAAGCGCTCGTCAAAACGGTCGCCGCCTTCGGTTGCTTTAATAAAGGCAAAGGAAATGCCGCTCTTGCGGGCAGCGTTCCAGTCAACCGTTGTTTGATATTTAGAAACATCCGTGCCGTGGATCGGATAATGCCACGGGGTTTTGCCTGTCCATTCATGTGGCTTGCGGTCGCCGAAGCGGGGCGCATTAACCTTGCCGGATGGCGGTGTGATTTGGCTGTTTTGGGCGGCAGGCTTGCGCACATCGGAAAAATCATAATCAACAGTGGTGCAGCCGCTCATAAGCGCTGCACTTGCAAGAAATGTTAATGTGACTGCAAGTCGTTTCATTGTCCGGCCTGAATAGAAAGAGAATCACTTGAAGCGCTAGGATTACGCGATCAGAATCGCCCCGTCACCATCGGGCACATAACTATTTGCCATTTAAAAAGGCAGAGCAATAAAATGACGCACTCTCTGATTGTTACGAACCGTTGAATTAGTTGAGAGAACCTTTTTCTTTTTCGCGAGTTCAACTTCTGACGAAACAATTTCATCGGAAGGAGACTATTATGAAAAAGCTTATTATTGCGTCTTCGGCAGTTGTTATGATGCTCGGCCTTGCTGCTTGTGATGACAGCAAGAAGGAAAATACCGGCAGCGGCAATCCGGCAGAAACAGTGCCTGCTGATCCGGCACCTTCAACACCGCCGGCACCGCCTTCTGCGACCCCTCCGGCAGAGCCTGCACCTTCTGCACCAGCTCCGACAACTCCGGATACAACGTCACCGGCTTCACCAAGCCCGACATCTCCGGCTCCGGCTAATTAATTTTAGTGCCCTGACCCCCTCCTGAGAGGGCGCTTGTGTGGTGGCTGGAAATATTTTCAGCCACCACATATTTTATGATGGTTCAAACTTGTTGTGAAAGCAGCAAAATGGCGCGGGAAATTTTTAATTAGATATTTCAACAATCAATGGTCTGGTCTATACATCATTGCATGAAACCTTACGCTCTGCCTTTTTTGATCCTGTTTTCATTGTCGGCCTTAACGGCTTGCGGCAAAGATGAAGCTGAAACACCGCAGCAAGAGCCTGCGCCTGTTGCGCAGCCTGCTGAAACGGAACCTGCTGTGCAGGAGCCAGAAGTGCCTGCTGATGCACCGGACTTGCTTGAAACACTGAAAGAAAATTCCGGTGTTTTGACGCCTGAGCAAGAGGCTGAAATTGTTGCCCGCGCCCGCCAGAATGCGGAAAGTGCTGCCAAATCTGTGGGTCAGAATGACGAGCAGATCAAATTGGCCGGCGACAGGGCAGAGGCTTCGGCCAAACAATTTCTGGCAGCCAAAAAGAGCGCCGTTCAGCAGTAATTTATTTTATCAGACTGCTTTATTAAGCGTTTAAGTTTTAGAAAGCGCATATGTCTATCTGGGTTCGCCTTGGAGAGTTTGTGACCGAAACAGCCACAAATGCGCTGATGAGCGTAATTGAAGCTGTGCGCACATTGTTTGAAGGTGATGCGGATACCAGACGCCGCGTTGCTTTTTCGATTGCGATGATTGCGCTTTCGGCCAAAATGGCCAAAGCCGACGGCGTCGTGAACGAGCAGGAGGTCGTCGCTTTTCAGGAGATTTTTGATATTCCTGCTGAAGAGGCCAACCATGTGGCGCGGCTTTATAATTTAGCCAAGCAGGATGTGGCTGGTTATGAAGCCTATGCTCGCCAATTGGCGCGGCTTTGCAGCGAAGACCAGCCAAACTGTCATTTGCTCGAAGATATTCTTGATGGTCTTTTTCACATCGCCAAAGCCGATGGCTATGTGCATGAGAAAGAGCTGGAGTTTTTGACCAATGTTGCGCAGATTTTCGGCTTCAGTGATGACGAGATTGAGCGCATAACCGTGCGCCACGTTGTGCGTGGAGACTGTGATCCTTATGTGGTGCTGGGGCTGGAACGCAGTGCCAGTTTCGATCAGGCAAAGGCGCAATATCGGGCGCTGGTAAAGGAACATCACCCTGACCGTTTGGTGGCACAAGGTCTGCCGCGGGAATTTGTCTCCATTGCCAATCATCGCTTAGCTGATATCAATGCGGCCTGGGCCGAGATTGAAAGAATCCTGAAAGTATAAAGTGAGTGTTAAATGGTTGGGCAATCAGATGGGCAGGATATTGTGCAAGAGCTTGCAGGGCTGAAACTCATACAGCCGGATTTTGCTGGTGCAGAGCTTGACCCGTCCCCCAATTTTGGTGTGCGCAAAGACGGCAAGACACCCCGCTTTGTCATTCTCCATTATACTGGTCTGGAAACAGCGCAGGAAGCAGCCGAGATTTTGAAAGATCCGGCGCGCGAAGTATCTGCGCATTATTTGGTGCATGAAGACGGCCGCATCGTGCAGATGGTTTCAGAACAGGCACGCGCATGGCATGCAGGCAAAAGCTTTTGGAAGGGCGAGACAGATATTAACTCGGCCTCCATCGGTATTGAGATTGTCAATGCCGGTGTGTTGCATGATTTTCCGGCCTATCCGTTGAAACAGATCGAAGCGGTGATCCGTCTTTGTCAGGACATTACCAAGCGTCATCAGATTGAGCAGCATTTTGTGCTGGCGCATTCTGATATTGCGCCGGATCGCAAAATTGATCCGGGTCAGAATTTCCCATGGGAAAGATTGCACGCTGCAGATGTCGGTCATTATGTGGCGCCTGCGCCCATCAAAGGCGGGCGCTTTTTTGCCCGTGGAGAATCAGGCCAGCCGGTCGAGGCTTTACAGTCGATGCTGGCGCTTGTCGGTTATCAAATTACCATTGATGGCGTGTTCGGCGAAGAGACAGAAAGTGTCGTAAATGCGTTCCAAAGGCATTTTCGTCGCCACAAAGTTGATGGAGTCGCTGACGTTTCAACTATTGAGACCCTTTACAAATTACTTTTTTCGTTAAAAAATCTGACAGCGTAATGGTTTGATTCATAACGATTTAATCACATTCTTGGTGTGAATTGTTACAATCTGTAAGGTAATTTTACTTTACCGATCAATCTTCGGCTGCATTTTGACGCCAAATCTTGACCCGATCATTTGAGACTATCCAATTTAATTTGTGAGGTTCTCGTGGGGCCAGTCATACACTGCGATGAATGGATAATGCGCAGTTTCAATCAGCAAGGATATTCCTCGTGATTGCGGTTTTTAAGCTCAATCACTGACCGGAATATTTTAAGAAGGACTGAACATTCGCACAGCTCCCAAGGTGCGGGTGTTCTTTTAGAACGGTACATTATGAAATTAAAATTTGTTTTTGCTTGCGCCCTCATTGGCGCCGTGGCTAGCTTTAACTTAAATGCTGCGCAGGCATCAAGTCCCTCAAACTTGGTCGAGCTTTTGAAGACCAAAGATGCCAAAGATGTGAAAAAAGCCGATGCAGCCAAAAAGGCGCCGGTTAAAAAAGCTGAGCAGAAAAGTGCAACCACAAAAGCTAAATATCTGCCGAAGCCGAAGGTAACGAAGAAATCTGCGAAAAAGCAGGCCAAGCCGACCAGCACCCGCTATTCGAGCATCATCAATCACTATGCCAGCACTTATGGTGTCAATTCGGCATTGGCGCATGCGGTTGTCCGTCATGAAAGCAATTTCCAGCCACATGTACGTGGTCGTGCCGGTGAAATCGGTCTGATGCAGATCAAGCTCTCCACTGCACGTGGTTTGGGTTATACCGGTTCTGCCAAGGGTCTTTATGAGCCAAGCACCAATGTGCAATATGGCATGAAATATCTGGCACAGGCACAAAAACTTGGCGGCGGCAGCGTTTGCGGAACCATCCTCAAATATAATGCCGGCCATGGTGCCAAGCGCATGAACCCGACTTCTGCTAAATATTGCAGCAATGTGCAGGCCTATATGCGCTCGTTCTAAGGTGTAAGCATACTTGAAAGCGTCATCAGTCTTTCAGGATATTGCGTGAATAAAAATCCGGATTGCTCAATGTGATCCGGCTTTTTTGTTGCCTTTTGTTGCGAAAGAGCATTTAAGGCAGTTGTCAGTCGGTTGGGCAGCCGCGCTTGTCATATGTCGAAAGACGGCAAGTGAGGAAAGTCCGGGCTCCATGGAGACACGGTGCCGGGTAACACCCGGCGAGGGTAACCTCAGGGATAGTGCCACAGAAAGCAAACCGCCCCGTCTCCGGTTGTGTCGTAACGGACATAAGCGGTGACGGGGTAAGGGTGAAAGGGTGGGGTAAGAGCCCACCGCATTGCTGGTAACAGGAATGGCAAGGTAAACCCCACCGGGAGCAAGACCGAATAGGGACGGCGTGTCGATTCGAAAGAATCAACAATCAGTTTCCGGATAGCCGTCCGGGTGGGTTGCACGAGGCGGGTGGCGACATCCGTCCCAGATGAATGGCTGCCACGTTGAGCTTTTGCTCAGCCATACAGAACCCGGCTTACAGACCGGCTGACAATTTCCTTCCACGCTGTTTATTTCCCGCCATTCATATTTTGTGAAAAATTATACAAAAAAATTGTGTGTATTCGCATCGCAAACGGCTTTGCGCACCAAAAGGCTAACTCTTCATTAAGCTTAATGATGGATAACTAATTGATGGGGACAGCCGTGCTTAAAAAGGCCGCTTGTGCCTGATCAATTGCTCGATATGCCAATGCTTGCCGATGTGAAACGCCTTCAAACGACAGCAAAATCATAGTTAGAGCCGGATTTGTTGGCGATAACGCAAAGGACAAGGGGACAGTGATGGCGAACACAGACGCAAAACAGTCT
>JAEWHQ010000252.1 GCA_023387715.1 Pseudomonadota bacterium
GTGCGCGGGTGATAAACCAGCTCATTGTTGCTTGGGCTGGTGATTTCCGGTGTGACACGGATTGTTAAATCACCATCATCGTGGAGCGGTAATTTAGAGCGTTTGATCCATTGTGACTGACCGACCAGCCGTAAAGCTGCGCCTGCCAGTAAATCCGAGGTGAATTTTTTGGCCATTTCAGGATTGGCCAAAACCATATCAACGGGCGGATGCAACAGGTTGATGCCAAAGCGCAATTCACCGCTGGTGGTAATGGCTGGTTTTACATCAAAGGCCTTGGCAATGGTTTTTGCCATATCGTTGACGCCGGTCAGGCCGCCAAGCAGCGGCACAACTGCACTGCCGTCTTCGGCAATGCTTAAAACCGGAGGCTCGGCCTGTTTGTTGCTGAGCAGGGGCGCAAGTGCGCGAATGATAATGCCGCTGGCGCATAAAGCGATCAGCGGGCGGCCTTCCTGATAAAGTGCGCGTAATGTATCGCCAAAATGCGGATAGGTTTTGTCAGCACCTTGAACGCGGCCTTCAAGCCCCCAGATTTCTGCGCTTTGATAAAGGTCTTTAATGGTTTTGGCGGTTTCTAAGCTTGCCTGACCCAAAATTAAAATGGCGGGCGCGCTGATCATAGGCCGTTCCATTTTTCACCCGGTACAAGGATCAGCGAGAAATACGGACATTCATCGGCATTGACTTCATCAATCGGGATAATGCGCTGGTTTTGCATGGTGGCACGCTCAATATAGAGTGCGCGTTCCAGCAAGCCTTCCTCCCGCAAAACATCACGTACTTTGGCAAGGTTTTTACCCAGTTTCATAATGGCGCAGGCATCTGTGGCACGGATTTTTTCGCGCAACTCTTCATGGCTCATCACGCCGGAGAGAATGCTCAAAACCTGATTGCGGTAGCATAAAGGCGCACCAAGCACGGCCGATGCACCAAGCACCGAGCATACACCCGGCACAACATGGGTTTTAAAGCGCTGTGCCAAACGGTCATGAATATACATGAATGAACCATAGAAGAACGGATCACCTTCAGCAATCACCGCAACATCCTGACCTGCATCCAGATGCGCGGCCAACTGATCAGTGATTTCCGTATAAAAATCACTGACAATCTGCTCGTAATTCATATGCTCGGGCAGTTTTTCGGTGGTGACCGGATAAATCAGCGGAATGAGGGTCTGCTCAGGCGATAAAAATTCTTCGACGATGCTCAAGGCATTGCCTTTTTTGCCTTTAGCCGCGTGATAGGCAACAACCGGCGAGGCTTTCAACAGGCGCAATGCCTTGAGCGTCATCAGCTCCGGATCGCCGGGGCCAACGCCTAAACCATAGAGTTTACCCTTGGGAGAGGTATTCATTATTCCTTCTCCGAAGCAAGGGCATTGATAGCGGCTGCGGCCATGGCGCTGCCGCCACGACGACCGCGCACAATCACAAAAGGCACGCCGCGGCTGTTGGCAGCCAGTTCATCTTTCGATTCAACCGCGCCGACAAAACCAACCGGCATACCAATGATGAGCGCAGGTTTTGGGGCGCCCTGATCAATCATTTCCAACAGGCGGAAAAGGGCGGTCGGTGCGTTGCCGATGGAAACGACACTGCCTTCCAGATGCGGCAGCCATAATTCAAGCGCTGCGGCAGAACGTGTATTGCCAAGTTTTTTGGCCAGCTCCGGCACGGACGGGTCGTTGAGGGTGCAGATGACCTGATTATTGGCAGGCAATCTTGCACGGGTCACGCCTTCGGCAACCATGCGTGCGTCACAAATAATCGGTGCGCCGCTCAGCAATGCATCGCGTCCGGATTTACCTGCGCCGTCTGAAAATACCAGATCGTCAATCACATCAACCATGCCGGAAGCATGAGCCACGCGCACAGCGAGCTTTTCCATATCAGCCGGAATATTGGCCAGATTGGCTTCAGAGCGAATAATGGCGAAAGAGCGATCATAAATCGCTTGTCCGTCACGGATATAATCAGACATTACCGGTTCCCGTATTTTTGGATATAGGGTGTTGTTGCAGCAATTTAGCTGCATCCTGAATTGTTATATTGCTGGCCAATAGCGTTCCAAAGCGTGATCGTCCAGTTTTGTCTTGCAAAAAGAGGTCATAATGCTGTGGCTTGGTGGCTAAAAGTGTGACCGGCATGGCACTTAACGAAGCGCAGGATTTGGCGCAGCCGGTTAAATGAATAAACGGCATTGTTTGTTGCCCGATTAGCTGTGCCAATTGTTTGGCATCCTCTTGCGTATCAGCGAGTGCTGAACCGCAGCCTTTGGAGCCGGAGCAAGCACGGATATTGGCTGCAATGGCGTGGCTTTCACTGGTAAAGCCTGCATCATGCAATTGCTGTAATAAAGCGGGTGCTTTTATCGCATCAATATTGGGGATGATAAAACTCTGCCAGGGAGTGAGGCAGAAATAATCCGAACCGGCAGTAAGAGCGATCATGCCAAGTTTTTGCATTTCATGCGGAGACAGTCTGCCTAAAAACGGCGTTGCCCCGATATAGTTTTGAGTTTCATCGCTTTGGGCGTGTTGGCCAAGATGGGCAAAAGCTTTTGCCTCTTGGCGCTGCCAATGATCTGTTTGGATAAGCCCGCTAAACTGTTTTTCTATTGCAGCCATCCATTCTTCACCGCTGATATGAGCCAATAACTGCTTCATGCGGCTGATATTGAATTGTCCGGCTAAGGTCAGAAATGTGTCCAGACAGGCAGAGACAAAGCCTAGCGCATCGTTTGTTTTAATCAGATAGGCGGATTGCAAAGGTGTTGAGGCAAAGCCAAAAGCAAAATGTTCACCATCTGCACAGGCGCTCAGCCAGATGTCGCTGGCATGGGTGGTGATAGCGCAAGCCTCGCCCCCATCAATCAGC
>JAEWHQ010000066.1 GCA_023387715.1 Pseudomonadota bacterium
CGGCGCCAAAAAAGGCTGACACCAATGAGACAAGGCCGGTGACCTGAAGTGCCGGCCCTGTCGGCGGCTCATAGCCAAAGGCGCGTAATACCGCAAAACCCGGCAAATTCTGCGACGCCATGGTGACGAGATAAAGCGGCAGTGCCAGACCGACCATGGCGCTGAAATGGAAGGTTGGCGTGATGAATTCCAGCGTTGAAATTTCCGGTGCCGGAAGGCTAGGCGAGCGCCCTGTGACAAGTGCAAAAATAACACCGCCGATGAGTACGGCAATGACTGCAAGCGACGGATTAAAAAGCCGGATAATGAAGAAGAGAGCTGCCAGCGGCAGCACCATCACCGGATCAATTTGCGCAGCCTTAGCCGCATTTAAGACAAAACCGACCAAAACACCGGCCAGCATGCCGGAGGCCACGGCTGTCGGGATGCTGGAAACAAGGCGCGATAAAGGCTTGATAAGGCCGGTCAGAATGATCGCAATGGCGGTGACGATAAACGCACCAACCGCTTCATTGATGGTAAAGCCGCTGCTGGCACCGATTAAAGCCAGACCCGGTGTTGACCATGCGGCAATGATCGGCATTTTATAGCGGATGCTGAGATAGGCGGATGCGGCGGCAATAGCCAGACAAACAGCAGTGACCCAGCTTGCGGTTTGGGTTTGACTGGCTCCCAGCACGGTGGCTGCGGCAATGATGAGAGCAAGCGTGCCTCCAAAGCCGACAATAGCTGCAACACTAGATGAGGCAAGAACCGAAAACCGCATGGTATTAAACCTTTATCGGAAGGCAGAACCTTAATTGTTGATTTGGGCAATCATCATGTCGAGGGAGCGTGTCAAAAGGTCGAGATCCTGCGGGCGGGAAAGGCGATGATCACCATCGCGAACAAGGGTGAGGGTGACATTATCGACCGGCAGATGTTCGGTGAGGAGAAGGGCATGTGAATAAGGCACATCTTCATCCTGACACCCTTGCAGAATATGTACCGGACAACCGGTTTCGATAATGTCTGTTAAAACCAGATTTTGCCGTCCGTCCTCAATCAGCTTGCGCGTATAGATAAAGGGATTAGGCGAATATTCTGAAGGTTCTTCAAAATAGCCTTTTTCGATCAGCGATTTTTTATATTCTTCGCTTAAATTCGGCTCGATCAAACGTGCCGTGAAGTCCGGAGCCGGTGCAATCAGAATAATGCCGGCAGGGCCTTTGCCTTGTTTGATCAGTTCTTGCGTCATGCGCAAGGTGATCCATGCGCCCATGGAAGAGCCGACCAGAATTTGCGGATTTTTGTTATATTGATGATGCACGGCCAGTGATTCATTCAGCCAGCGTGAAATGCAGCCTTCATTGAAGTCGCCACCCGATTCGCCGTGACCGGAATAATCGAATCGTAAAAACTCGTGATCATTGGTTGCTGCCCATTGATCGAGTGTTTCGGCCTTCGTGCCCAGCATGTCCGACCGATAACCGCCCAGCCATGTGATTCCCGGTGCCTTGCTGCCTGCACGGTAACGCAGGGCGATAGGGGCGCCGTCCACAGTGATGAACTCTGGTTTATCTGTCATTGCTGCCAGTCTCCGTTTATTTCAATTATGATAGGGCTATACTTATGCGCGGCCACGTTCAATAGCGCAAAAGCCTTGAAAATCTGCCTCATATGCTTAAATATTAACGTGGAGGCACGCTTTTGACCGATTTATTCGGTTGGGGGTGATTTTTCTTAACAAAGATGCTATTGACATCCGCGCTTGCTTGGCGCCATGTCCCGCACTAAGTGCGACTGCGCTGGCAAGACACTGTTATTTCGCTGTTAAGCTGATAAAAGTGCCGCCGAAAAGTTTAATAATTGAGGAGTTAACGACCATTCGCCGACCGTTCAGAGCGACGCCGGTCCAGAAAGACGGACCGCGCTCCAACCGCGATATCCGGGTTCCCCGGGTTCAGCTAATCGATGCCGAGGGCCATAACCACGGTGACATGACCATTCAGGATGCCATTGCGATGGCGGAAGAGGCAGGCCTTGATCTTGTAGAGATCGTGCCTAACGCCGAACCACCTGTTTGTAAGATTGTTGATCTGGGTAAGCTCAAGTATCAGAGTCAGAAAAAAGCCGCTGAAGCGCGCAAGAAACAGAAAACGGTCGAAATCAAAGAAATTAAGATGCGACCGAACATCGACACTCATGACTATGAAGTGAAGATGAAAGCTGCGCACCGATTCTTTGATGATGGTGATAAGGTTAAGTTCACACTACGTTTCCGTGGTCGCGAAATGGCGCACCAGGAACTGGGTATGAAGCTTTTGCAGCGTGTTAAAGAAGAAACATTAGACATCGCCAAGGTGGAAGCTGAGCCACGCCTTGAAGGTCGTCAGATGATGATGGTTCTTGCACCACGCTAAAGAATGTAGCTTTTTAAAGGTTTAGCTGTTCATGCTTGGCCTTATAGAAAAGTGAGTTGCTTTAATGAAAAACCGCCTTCGGGCGGTTTTTTGTTTTATGGGTTATAAAATGTCGCGCTCTGATTCAGCAGTTGCGTTTTTATCATATTATGCCTATAAGGCCTCGTTCGAACCGACCGGCAGGGCATGCCGTGGCGGTTTCGCATGCTTTCCAGACTTTGGTCGGTCTGGAAGTAGAAAACCAGAGCTCTGATATTCATTGCGAATGTTAAGGGCCTCTAGATTAGGAGAGCAAAATGCCCAAGATGAAGACCAAATCCTCCGCTAAAAAGCGGTTCAAAATTACCGCTACCGGCAAAATCAAAGCTGCTGCTGCTGGTAAGCGTCATGGCATGATCAAGCGCTCGAACAAGTTCCTTCGCGATGCACGCGGCACCATGGTTCTTAGCGAACCAGATGCAAAGATCGTGAAGAAGTTCCTGCCAAACGGCCTCTAAGCCGCTATATCCTTAAGGAGATCATACTATGGCACGTGTAAAACGCGGCGTAACTGGCCACGCTAAACATAAAAAAGTTCTCAAGCAGGCAGAAGGTTTCCGCGGTCGTCGCAAGAACACCATCCGCACTGCAATGGCAGCTGTTGATCGTTCAAAGCAGTATGCTTACCGCGATCGTAAGAATCGTAAGCGTAACTTCCGCGCTCTCTGGATTCAGCGTATTAACGCTGCTGTTCGCGAGCATGGCTTGACCTATGGCCGTTTCATCGACGGTCTGATGAAGTCAAACATTGAAATCGACCGTAAAGTTCTGTCGGATATTGCTATCCATGAACCTGAAGCATTTGTTGCTTTGGTTGATTCTGCGAAGAAGGCACTGGAATATCTGAAAGATACCACGCCTAACGCTTTTGAAGGCGCTGTACGTTAAGCCAGCCGCCTTCCCAAAGCACGATTGAATAACTTTTGGGACCCGCGCTGGCTCGGCTGACGCGGGTTTTCTTATATTTCGGATTTGATATGTATATTGATACGCAAAATGCAGGACATACATGGGCTGAGGAGCATCAGGATGCTCTCGCTCAGGCTGTTTTGCGCAGTGCGGGTCAACGTATCATGAAGGCCGAGATTGCCGGACGTATTGTTTGGATCAAGCGTTATGATGTTGAAGCAGTGCCGCTGTCAAAACGTCTTCACTGCAGGCTGTCGCGCTTTGTGCCTTATGCGTTTATGCGCTCACCGCGTATCAGAGACGGCGAGGGGCAGCGAGAGCGCGAATTGCGCAAGATGCAAGCCTTTGTTGATGCGGGTTTGCAAGTGCCGGATATGGTCTGGACGCAGCCACATGTTGTGGTGCTGGGAGATGCAACTCCCACGCAGCAGGCACGCCTTGATGAATTGAAGCATCAAGATCGCCGGTTACATGACCGTGTGCTGATTGAATGTGCTGCGGCTTTAGCTAAGGCGCATGCCAAAGGGCTTTGTCATGGCCGCCCGCATCCGCGTGATTTCTTTGCAATTCAAACGAATGACGCAGTGCAGTCTGGGTTTTTGGATTTTGAAGAAGAGCCGGAAGCCGTTATGCCGCTGGCAACAGCACAGGCGCGCGATTTATGGCTGATGTTCTTCCAAATTTCATCTCAGGCACAATTGCCGGAGACAAGTGCGCAGGCATTTGCCGCTTATCGTGCGGGAGCACCTGACGATGTTATTCGCGAGCTTGGTAAAATTGTTGATTTCTTTCGCTTTACCATTCGCCCTTTGCGCTTTTTGAAGCGTTTTTATCTGGGCGGGGATGGGAAAAGACTGTTAAAAGCGATGGAATTTTTCGATAAGGCTTTAAAGAGTTAAATGCACAAATGGGGGCGGCTGGTTTTGGCAGTTGCGACCATTTGAAAGAAGACCCGATCAGGCCGGAAAAACTGCTTTTCGACAAAGTGTTTTTTCGGTTCCAATACACCCGAAGCCCTCGTATCCCGAAGGTATAAAGGCATAATCATGAGTGACCTAGAACAGTTAGAACAGACAATTATGGGCGAAATCGCTGCCGCTGGTGACGAAAGCACCATTGAGGCGGTGCGTGTTTCGGCTTTGGGTAAAAAAGGTTCGGTTTCCGAGAAGCTGAAATCATTGGGCTCGATGACACCGGAAGAACGCCAGCAGCAAGGCCCTGCCATCAACGGTTTGAAAAACCGTGTAACGGAAGCTTTGGCGGCGCGTAAATCGGAATTGCATAAGCTGGCCGTTGCTGCACGACTGGAACGTGAAAAGCTGGATGTGACTTTGCCGGTTCGCAGCTCTGCTGCTTCGCGTGGCCGCATTCATCCGATCAGTCAGGTGATTGACGAAATTACCGCGATTTTTGCCGATATGGGTTTTTCCATTGCCGAAGGTTCGGATGTTGAAACCGACTATTATAACTTCACTGCGCTGAACTTCCCTGAAGGCCATCCTGCGCGTGAAATGCACGATACATTCTTCTTCAATCCGAATGAAAATGGCGAGCGCAAATTGCTGCGCACCCATACGTCTCCGGTACAGGTTCACACTATGGAGCGCTTTGCGCAGATGCGTGACAAAGAAGGCCGTGACGAGCCTATCCGCATCGTTATTCCGGGCAAAACCTACCGCATGGATTCGGATGCAACCCACTCACCGATGTTCCATCAGGTGGAAGGTCTGGTTGTCGATAAATCTTCAAGCGTTGCCCAGATGAAATGGGTGCTTGAAGAGTTCTGCAAGGCCTTCTTTGAAGTGCCGTCAGTTAAGATGCGTATGCGTCCGAGTTTCTTCCCGTTCACCGAGCCTTCTGTTGAAGTTGACATTCAGTGCGACCGCTCGGGCAAGGAAGTGAAATTCGGCGAAGGCAATGACTGGCTGGAAATTTTGGGTTGCGGCATGGTGCATCCGAATGTGCTGCGCAATGCGGGCTTTGATCCTGATGTTTATCAGGGCTTTGCATGGGGCATGGGTATCGACCGTATCGCCATGCTGAAATATGGCATGCCTGATTTGCGCGCTTTCTTTGATGCTGATGTGCGCTGGCTCAATCATTATGGCTTCCGTCCGCTTGATCTGCCGACTTTGTTCGGCGGTCTGAGTGCATAAGAGGCGGAAAGGACAAATAAAATGAAATTCACACTTTCCTGGTTGAAAGAACATCTAGAAACTGATGCCACGCTGGAACAGATCGTCGAGAAACTGACAGATATTGGTCTGGAAGTTGATGGCGTTGATGACCGCGCTAGCTTTAAAGCTTTTACCATTGCCAAAGTGCTCACCGCTGTTCAGCATCCTGATGCTGACAAATTGCGCGTGCTGAGTGTTGATACAGGCGACGGCAAGCCGTTGCAGGTTGTGTGCGGTGCACCTAATGCGCGCGCCGGTATGGTTGGTGTGCTCGGGCGTCCGGGTGATTATGTGCCGGGCCTTGATGTGACATTGTCGGTCGGCAAAATCCGCGGCGTTGAAAGCTTCGGCATGATGTGTTCCGAGCGCGAGCTGGAACTGTCTGAAGAACATGACGGCATCATTGATTTGCCTGCTGATGCACCTGTCGGCACCAGCTATGCGAGCTATATCGGTATTGATGATCCGATTATTGAAATCGGTCTGACCCCGAACCGTGCTGATTGTGCCGGCGTTCATGGTATTGCCCGTGATCTGGCAGCAGCCGGTCTTGGCACGCTTAAAGGTGACAAAATTGAAGCCGTTAAGGGAACTGGTGAAACACCGGTGAAAGTTGTGCTTGATCAGCCTGCTGACAAGCCATTCTGTAATGGTTTTGCATTGCGTCTGGTCAAAGGCGTTAAAAACACTGCCAGCCCGCAATGGTTGCAGCAGCGCTTAAAAGCCATTGGTCTGCGTCCGATCAATGCGCTGGTGGATATCACCAACTATGTGACCTTTGATTATGGTCGCCCTTTACATGTGTTTGATGCTGCCAAGGTTAAAGGCAATTTGACTGTTCGTGCAGCCAAGGATGGCGAAACCATTCTGGCGCTTGATCAGCGTGAATATAAATTATCATCGGACATGTATGTCATTGCTGATGATAATGGCGTTGAATCTATTGCCGGTATTATGGGTGGCGAACATTCAGGCTGTGATGAAAACACCACCGATGTGCTGATTGAATCAGCACTTTGGGATGCGATCACCATTGCCCGCACAGGCCGTCAGCTTGGTATTGTCACCGATGCCCGCTATCGTTTTGAACGTGGCGTTGATCCTGAATTCATGGTTTCCGGCCTTGAATATGCAACCAAGCTGGTGATGGATTTGTGCGGCGGTACACCAACCGAAACGGAAGTGGTGGGGTATCAGCCTTATGT
>JAEWHQ010000341.1 GCA_023387715.1 Pseudomonadota bacterium
AAATTACCCGCAAGAAAACCACCAAGCGCAAAGCGGCTTTGGCTGACATCGGTGCAGAAAAAATTGCTAGTTTGCTAAGTGATCCGCTGGTGATTTTTGATCGTTCAGGCTCGGTGATTTATACCAATCCGGCAGCACAGGCGGCATTTCCTTCCATGGAAATGGAAACCATTGTGTTTTTACGTTTTCGCGCACCGGAAATGCTGCATATGTTGCATGCGGTGGTTGAAGATGGTCAGCCGCGCAGCATTGATTATTTTGAGCGATTGCCGATTGAAAGCTGGTACAAGGCCGTTCTGATGCCGCTTGAGATGGCGCAGGAAGATTTATTCATGCTGATTTTTCGGGATCAGACCGAAGCGCGCCGTATTGACCGCATGCGCTCGGATTTTGTCGCCAATGCCAGCCATGAATTGCGCACGCCGCTTGCTTCATTGCGCGGGTTTATTGAAACTCTGCAAGGGCCTGCGCGTGAAGATGTCAAAGCGCGTGATCGTTTTTTAGAAATCATGCAAAAACAGGCCGACCGCATGTCGCGTCTGATTGATGATCTGTTGTCTTTATCACGGCTTGAAACACGGCCTAATATCGGTACGGAAGACAAAGTTGATTTAGGCGCGGTGTTGCATCATGTTACGGACAGTTTGGTGCCGATGGCCGAAGCGCAGGGCGTGGTGATTGAGCATGATTTTCATGATGAGCCTGTCTATGTGGCAGGGTCGCGTGATGAGCTGATTCAGCTTTTTCAGAACCTGATTGAAAATGGCTGCAAATATGGTGAAAGCGGCAAGAAGCTTATCGTCAGCCTTAAAAAACATGGGACACCTTCACCTGATGAGGCGATTATCTCGGTGCAGGATTTTGGCGCAGGCATTGCCGCTGAACATTTGCCGCGTCTGACGGAGCGGTTTTATCGCATTAATGCAGAAACGGGCGATGCCAAAAAAGGCACCGGACTGGGCTTGGCAATTGTCAAACACATTCTCACCCGTCATCGCGGCAAGATGAATGTGCGATCTGAGATTGGCAAAGGCACTACTTTTATTGTGCGTTTACCGCTTTTTTGCGTGAAATCGTGAGGCGTTGCGCGTTTTTCAGATGAAGAAACGCGTTAAAAAAACCAGTTGGCTTATTTTCACATGGATGATTTGACGAGGCGTAAAAGCCTCCATTTGAGCGGACGGATTGCCTGCCAGACCCGTGTTGAGCGCAAACCTGTCAGCAATGATTGTGCGCTTAAAGCGAGGCGGCCTTTGAGGGTATGGGCAGTTTTATAATCGTGCAAAACCCGCACACCGTCACACATATTGACCTTCCATGCTTCATTGCCAACGCCAAGATCAAGAATGTCAAAACCGTGTTTGTGTAAATCCTGCATGACCAGATAATGCAGCACCATGCCGGGTGAATATTTCGACCAATGTCCGGCTTCATTTGAAATCATCATGCCAAAATATGTTTTGCCATCCAGCAAGCCCCAAAGGGTTGCGATGATTTCGCCATTCATTAACAAGGCAGCCAGATGCAGGCTCTTTGCTTGGGCGAAATAATCCGTAGCTTGTTCAAAGAACTGCTGCTTTTCTGGGTGCTCCTGAAAACCCGGCACATTGGTTTCGACAAAACGGCGCTGCTTTTGTGCGATCAAGGCCGCAATGAATGCGCGGCGTTCTTCGTCGCTCTCCGCAATTTTGAATTCAAACCCGCCCATACGCAATAAGTTACGATAACGCTGCTTGGTGTTTTTAATTCGGTGCAGGCTTTTTTCGAGTTGCGGCCAAGGTTGGTTAAGGGTGGAAAAATGACCGGCCTCGGCATGACTATGCGAAGCAATCAGAAATAGCGGATTAAGTTCATTGCCCACCCATTGCGGCATTTTTTGAAAATCAATAATATCGACAGGTGGAAGTTTGCTGCAAATCTCTTTGATTAAATTCAGTACCTGCGCTTTTGACCATGTTGAAAAATCATCAAATAAAATCGGCGCATTATAATCGCAGACATCATGATCGGTGAAGGTTAGCGTGCTGATGCCGCGCTGTTGGCTAAGGGCAAGCGGCAGAAAGAGCAGCGGCTCATTATTGGCCTTATAAATTTCCACCAGCAGCATTTGGCAATCACTGCGCGCACCATAGCTTTTTGCCCAGGCTCGGATAAAAGCCTTGCTTTGAAAAATGTAACTTTGCGCTTTATTGGTTTCGTTCAAAATCCCTTGCGGCCACAAAGGAGAGAGCGCCTCAGGGGCAGAAATGATTTTTATTATGTAAGGGCTCATCCCAGTCATGGCTGAATACCAATCAAAGCTTCAGTTAATTGCGTTTGGCTGTAGCACAATTCATGACATATGGTTAGATGAATAGTCGGGTTTCAATGCAGAGGCAAAAGTGACTATTTCAGTCATCATCAAAACCTTAAATGAAGAGCGGAATATTGCAGGCTGTATTGAGGCGGTGCTGGCGCATGGGGCTGGTCTGGTCAGCGAAATTATCGTGGCCGATAGTGGCTCCAGCGATCAGACCATTGCAATCGCCAAGCAGTTTCCGGTGATGATTGTGCAAATCAGGCCACCTGCCAAAGCCGGTTGCGGGGCAGGTGCGCAGCTTGGCTATCAATATGCAAATGGTGATTTTATCTGTCTGCTGGATGGCGACATGGAGCTGGCACCTGATTATTTAAAAGAGGCGCTAAGCCTTTTAAAAAGCCATCCGCAATTGGCGGGTGTAACCGGCCATGTGATGGAGAAAAACGTCAGCAGTCTGGAATATCAGCGCCGCGCGAAACGTCAAAGAATTGAAAATCCGGCAGGAATGATTGACCGCATGAATGGCGGCGGACTTTATCGGCGTGCAAGCCTGCAATCTGCCGGCTATCTTGCTGATCGTAATCTGCATGCTTATGAAGAGCTGGATTTAGGCTTGCGCCTTGCGCAACATGGCTGGCAATTGCACCGGCTGGATATGCCTTTTGTCGGTCATTCAGGCCACAGCACAAATGCTTACGCTTTGCTGAAACGACGCTGGAAGTCAGGTTATTTGCAAGGCAGCGGCGAAATTTTGCGCGCGGCTTTAAACGGTAATTATGTTGGCCAGCTTTTCAAAGCATTGCCGGAACTGAAACTCTGGGTGCTGGTTTATGGCTGGTGGCTTGTCATTATCGCGGCTTTAGCGGCTGCTTGCGTGAATGTTCATTTTTTGTGGGTGGCAGCTGTTGTGGTATTTGCGCCTGTCTTGCTGATGGCGCTCAAACAAAAAAGCTTGGAGATGGGGCTTTATTCCGTGGTGGCGTGGGTTTTTCATGCCGCAGCTCTGCCTTTTGGTTTTTTTAAAAAACGCACTGCACCACAAAGCTTTATTGAAAGCACTGTACTGAAAGAGTCATGATTTTAAGACTGGCGGACAGTTTTAAGCAGGCAAATCCATGATGCGATGGCTAAGGCCAGATCAATTACATAAAAGGCGGCAAATGTGCCTTGTGGCGGATAAGCCCATGTCGCTAAAGCCAGCAAGGCACCGCCAAAAATATTGGCACCATTGAGAATGGCCGAGCGATAGCCATGTTTGCCTGCTGCGCCCAATGTTTCAATCGGCACTGCCCAAAGCGCGAAGAACACATTCGTCCAGCATAAAATACGCGAATATTGCACCAATGTGTCGTAATCTGAGCCAAACAAATAGGGCAGCACTGGTGCGAAAATGAAAATGCTTAAAGAGGTGAAAAAGCCGATACCAAGCGCTGCCAGTTGCAGTTTTTTGGTCATGGCATAAGCATTTTGAATGCCCTTGGAGCTTGCAACTGCAAGGCGGGGATAGGCGAGGCGGTTCATCGCTTCAATGCCCATAGTGCTGCTGTCGATGATACGACGCACAATCGCATAAGAGCCGACAAAACCGGCAGGCATCAGCGTGCTGAGCATCAGCAAATCGACATTCTGGCGCGCGGTTTTAAACACGAACTGGCTGGCAAAAAGCAGACCAAGGCGGATTTCATGGCGAATGATGCGATAAACCGGCTTACCTAATCGCCAGATGTAACGATAGTAAAACACCATCACGATGACGTGGCAGGCAAATTGCCAGACCGCCCAGGTGAAAATATCTTCGGTGGTGAAAACCAGACAGGCAACAGCTGCCGTAAACATTCGCGCAAAAGCAAAGCCGACCACCGAAAGATTGGCCGACTGATATTGACCATGCGCTATATAAATCTGCTCAACCAGCAAGATGAGCCGTACCAGTACAATATTGGTAATCAGCAGCAGCAGAATGGAAAATTCGCTAAAATTGCCTTGTGTGGTGAGCTCAATCCAGAGCGGCAGAACACTCATGCCAAGCAGCACAAGGGCAGCCCCTGTTAAAGCAATGAGGCTGAGGCAATGGCCGAAAAGGACAGTGTAAACCTGCTTGTTTTGGGCAACGCGACGCACCAGAGACTCGGTGGAGCCAAGGCCGCAAATATGGGTGGCAATCGCAGTGATGGCGAGAATGGTTACCAGCAAACCAAAATGCTCAGACCCCAGCGAGCGGGCAAGAATGGCAAAGGTCATCAGC
>JAEWHQ010000055.1 GCA_023387715.1 Pseudomonadota bacterium
GTCATCACCGGTGAGGAAGCCGACAAAGTATGGCTTTCCAATGCGACACTCTCCAACCGTCTTTTCGGTTATCCGGTCGTTTCTCTCGGCCAAATGATGCAATGGACAGCAGACTGGGTCATGGCGCAGATGCCGTCGCATAACAAGCCGACGCATTTCGAGGCACGCGATGGCACCTACTGACGCTTTCAATATTGTTCAGCTGTCTGAAAAAGACATGGATCAAGCCTGTTTGCTTTCCACACAAGCAGGCTGGAATCAGACTGAACAAGATTGGGAACTATTTTTCCGGCACGGGGTTGTTTTTGGCGTTTTTGCAATGCCGGAACAACTGGCCGCCAGTGCAGCTGTCATCCCCTATGGCGATGACATTGCATGGATCAGCATGGTTCTCACGAAAGCAGAATGGCGCGGGCGTGGCTATGGTACGGGCTTGTTAAAACATTGCCTGCAATGGACTGAAGCACGAAACCGCACCGCCTTTTTAGATGCAACACCGGCTGGTGAACCGATCTATCGCGCACTCGGTTTTGTGCCTTCGCTCAAAATCACACGCTGGCAAGGCTCTGGCAAAGGCTTAGCGTCAGAAACCTTAACACAGACCGCCTCACACAATGCTAAAACCCAAGCAAACCTTGCCTTTGGTGCTGACAGAAGCTTTGTGCTGGAAAACTTTATCAAGCGTTATCCAGTTGTCACAAGCGCCAATGCATCAACGACATGCTTTGTCCGTGACGGGCGCTTGGCATGGCAGATAGGGCCGGTTATCGGCCGCGATGAAGCCGAAGCATTGGAGTGCATCGAAGCCCTGATCAAACTATTATCAGGCGCTGTCTTCATTGATCTGCTCGACGATTGTGCAAGCATTGCACAACGTCTGGTGCAGCTCGGATTTACCAAACAACGGCCATTTTTGCGGATGCAAAAAGGCTCACATCAATTGCAACAAACACAATACCAGACACTTGCCATCGCAGGGCCGGAATTTGGGTAAAGCGCCTGATTATAAACAAATCAAAGGGGCGTAAGGAGTTCAGGAAAAATGGGATTACATTACACACAACTGCCTGAAAATGTTCTCAATATTATTCGCCGCGGCGCGGTTATTCCGGCGCATCCGCTGGCACTTGATGAAAACCGCAATTTTGACCGCAAACGTCAACGCGCTTTGACACGTTATTATATGGATGCCGGTGTCGGCGGTCTGGCGGTTGGTGTGCACACCACGCAATTTGCCATTCGTGACAATGGCTTATACGAACCGGTACTCAAAGCTGCGATTGAAGACAGCCGCGCCTGGACTGACCGTCCGCTTGCTATGATTGCAGGTGTTGCAGGCCAGACCGAGCAAGCTCGCAATGAGGCTAAAATCGCTCGTGACCTTGGCTATCATGCCGTTCTTATCAGCATGGGTGCACTGAAAGGCGGGACAAGTTCGGAACTCATCCAGCATTGCAAAGCCATTGCAGAAGAAATTCCTGTCATTGGTTTTTATATGCAAACCTCGGTTGGCGGCATTATTCTGGATGAAGATTTCTGGTGCGAATTTGCACAAATCGACAATGCCATCGCGATTAAAGTAGCGCCGTTTCATCGCTATCGCACACTGGATGTGCTGCGCGGCATTGTCAAAGCTAAGGCTGAAAACAAGATCACACTTTATACCGGCAATGACGACCATATCGTTGCTGATCTGACACTGCCTTTCACCCTTGCACGCGGTGATGAAGCGGTCACGCTCCGTTTCAAAGGCGGCCTGCTTGGTCACTGGTCAGTCTGGACAAAACGCGCGGTAGAATTGCTTGAACGTATCCACACAGAAACAGCGGACAACAAACCTGTGTCCCAGTCACTGCTTGCGCTGGATGCAAAAGTAACTGATTGTAATGCAGCCTTTTTTGATGTCGCCAATAATTTTCATGGCTGTATTGCTGGCTGTCATGAGGTTTTACGCCGCCAAGGCTTGCTGGAAGGCATCTGGTGTCTTGATCCTGAGGAAGGCCTTTCCAAAGGTCAGGCAGAAGAAATCTCCCGCGTTTATCAGGCACATCCTGATCTGAATGATGATGAATTCGTTGCAGCTAATCGCGAAAGGTGGCTCGCATGAACAGTCTTTCAACACAGCAAAGCGTCACTGCTCCGACACCGCTGATCCGCTTACAAAATGTACGCAAAACCTACCATACCGGCAACAAAGAATCCGTTGCAGTCTCCGATGTGACACTTGAGATCAATGAAGGTGATCTCTTGTCCGTCGTCGGCCCGTCCGGTTGCGGCAAAACCACTGTGCTTAAAATTCTGGCCGGTTTGCATAAAGAAAGCGGCGGTACCGTTACCATTGGTGACGGTACAAAAACCGACTTTGACGGCAAGGATATCGGCATGGTTTTTCAGCAGCCTTTACTGCTTAAATGGCGCACCATTGCTGAAAATGTTATTCTGCCTGCACAGATTTTAGGCTTGCCGAAAAAGGCTGCCAGAGAGCGTGCCAAAGACCTTTTACAAATGGTTGGCCTTGGTCATGCAACGGATAAATATCCGTACGAACTTTCCGGCGGCATGCAGCAGCGTGCAGCCATTGCACGCTCATTAATCCATGATCCTAAACTGATTTTGATGGATGAGCCTTTTGGTGCATTGGATGCGATAACACGGGAAAAAATGAACCTTGAAATGCTGCGTATTTGGCAAGAGAGCAAAAAAACTTTTGTTTTCGTCACGCACGGTATTCAGGAAGCCATTTTCTTAGGTTCGCATTGCGCAGTGCTGAGCGCAGGCCCCGCTCGTATGGCAGATTATTTTAAAATCGATCTGCCTGCGCCACGCACATTGGACGTCAAACTGACCGAACCTTTCGGCCAATATGTCCAGCGTGTCTACAAGCAATTAGGCATGAACTAAGGACAACATAAATTGAGGGCTGATACTGAAATTGCATCAGCCCTCAATCTATTATTTTAGAATTCATTATTTTGCTGCCTGCAATTCCCTTTTGAGCCGCGCATCAGCGCGTTTTTCTTCCATGCTTGGCGAATATCAAAAAACAATATACTAATATTTCAAAGCTAAGATTTTCAAAGTAATTTCAGTAGGAAACAGCAGTGAGCTCGCAACCGATATTTGGTCAAACAGAGCAACCAAACCGTCGGCCCGTCCGTGAAACTGCCGCCAAGCTTATTTACAGAGCATTGCAGGCAGATATCATCGCCATGAAACTTCTGCCCGGTACAGCCCTTAACGAAAAAACCTTTATCGACCATTTCGGGGTCAGCCGCACGCCGGTGCGTGAGGCTCTTATCCGCTTGAGTGAAGAAGGTTTGGTCGATATTTTCCCGCAATCCGGCACATTTGTAGCCCGAATTCCTGTCGACCGCATACCTGAAGCCGTCGTAATACGGCAAGCCTTAGAAGGCACAACCGCTGAACATGCGGCGTATGCCGCAACAAAAGAAGCAATCAGCAAGCTCGATGAACTGATTGAACTGCAAGAATTTCACGCCAAGCGCAGCAAATTAGATCTCTTTCACGAAACAGACGATCAGTTTCATGAAGCGATCGCCGAGATATCCGGCTTTCCCGGTATCTGGCAACATTTGAAACTGGTAAAAATTCAGATCGATCGTGCGCGACGCATGACCGTGCCTGTACTTGGTCGCATGGATCAGGTTGTGCGCGAGCATAAACACATCCGCAATGCCATAGCCGCAAAAGATACGGCTGAAGCAGTCAAAGCCATGAAGCAACACTTGAGCGCGGTTTTACCGGACATTGATGAGTTGCGCAAAAGCCGGTCGGATTTTTTTGTCTGATTATAAAACGACTTCTTTCTTGCCGGACTTTGCGGATTGCAACATCGCATCAATCAAAGCATGCGCCTGTAATGCTTCTTCACCACTGATAGATGGTTTACGCTTACTGATCAAAGCCTCGGCAAAATCTTCAATGATTGCCTGATGCAAACTATGCGAAAAAGCCATCGGATTCGCACCGGAGCCTGAGAGTTCTTCGCTTGCTATTGTTTCAGTACTGCCATCCCGCCAGATAATATCCAGTTTACCGGATGAAAGCCGCAATGTTGCCTTCTCATAATAAAGCGAAATTGTTTCCGTATTGCCCGGATAGCTCGCCGTTGAAGCCATGAATGAGCCCACAGCACCTGAGGCAAACTCAATACCCGCAGTAACAAAATCCTCGGCTTCCATCTGATGAAAACGTGAGGTAACAGCCATTGCCTGAACCGATTTAGCAGGCCCCGTCAAACTCAAAGCCATATCGATGGTATGAATTGCCTGCGTCAGCAATACGCCGCCGCCATCGCGTGCATAAGTACCGCGTCCAGGCTCGTCATAATAAGTTTGCGGCCGCCACCACGGCACTGAAATTTCGCATATTCCTAAAGCGCCAAGCTTACCGCCAGCCACCAATTGCACCGCGTTTTGATAAGCAGCTCGCATACGCAATTGAAAAACAATACCTAAAGAAACATCATGATCCTGACAAAGATCAACAATCATCTTTGCTTCATGGGCGTTTCTGGCAACCGGTTTTTCCAGCAAAATGTGCTTGCCCGCCCTTGCTAAGGGAGCAATAATTTCTTCACGCACATTGGGCGGGGTTAAAACAATTACAAAATCCACGGCCGGATCAGCCGCGATTTCTTCCACATCATGATAATGACGCAGGCGAACCCCAAGTTGCCTTTCCGCCCCTTCATGAAAGCTTTTGGACCGTTCATAGTCGCGGCCTAAAACCCCATGCAAGTTGACTGTATCAGAAGCAGCAATCGCATCCAGATGCGTTTGCGCCACCATGCCGACACCAATGATGACCGCTTTTTTAATCTCTGCCACAGCCACTCCTCCCAGAGCAAACAAAGAACCTTATTCTTACTTAAACTGTGCCACAGATCGCGCTGCACCAATTTGCAGCAAGCTTTGCAGCGCACGCTCTACACAAGCCCGAAAAACTTGATTTCCAGCCAGATCACGAGGGAAAATCTCTTCAATCGAGCAATAGGCTGCAACAAGTTCCGCTGCTGTTTTCTGCCCCGCAATCCGGGCCTGAATTTCCTGAACCAACGGATCGCGCACATCAATAGCTGCGCCTTTTTCATCCAGACCGGTCGCATAGCGCATCCAGCCTGCAACCCCTATCGATAAGCGATCAATAGACAGCCCTTCAGCCAATCGTTCGCGAATAGTCCCCAACAAGCGTTGCGGTAATTTTTGACTGCCATCCATAGCAATCTGCCATGTCCGATGCTTGAGTGACGAATTTCTAAACCGCTCAATCAGCTGATCTTTATAATGGTCGAGATCAAAATCAGGCAGTTTTGGCAAAGTAGAGCTGATCTCTTCATCCATCATGTCGCGTATAAAACGCTCAAAACCTTCCGCCGCCATGACGTCCGAAACAGTCTCATGACCAGCCAAATAGCCAAGATATGCAATTGTTGAATGGCTGCCATTTAACAGCCGAAGCTTCATCAATTCAAAAGCCGAAACATCCTGCACAAAAGTAACACCCGCCATTTCCCATTTCGGACGTCCACTGGTAAAATGATCCTCAACAACCCATTGGCTAAAAGCCTCAGTCATGATCGGCCAGGCATCAACCACTCCGGTTGCATCAACAATAGCGGAACGGTCAGCATCTGTTGTGGCCGGCACAATCCGATCAACCATCGTAGACGGAAATGCCACATGCGCTGCAATATATTCAGCCAGTTCAGGATCACGCAGAGCTGCAAAGCGTGTCACAACACGCTTAAGCGTTTCGCCATTTGAAGGCAGATTATCACAAGAAAGCACAGTGAATGGTGCCACGCCCGCTTGCCGACGACGGCGCAGCGCTTCCACAATATAGCCAAGTGCAGAGTGTGGATGATTGTGCTCTTGCAAATCGTGAACAACATCAGCATGAGTTTCGTCAAGCGTACCGGTAGCTGGCGCGTAGCAATATCCCTTTTCGGTAATAGTCAGAGAAACAATTTTTATCTCAGGCTCGCACAGTGCATCCATCACAGTTTGCGGATTTTCGGGCGCCACCAATAATTGCACAACACTGCCAATTACCCGCACTTGTTCATGAGCAGCAGAACGCACGGTAATGGTGTAAAGGCCGTCTTGGGGCGCAAGCGCATCACGCGTATCAGGACTGCGCAAAGACACACCAATTATGCCCCATTCCTGCGCGCCGGCCTGCAAAATATCATCCGTATAAACAGCTTGATGCGCACGATGAAAGGCACCAATACCAAGATGAACGATACCTGCTTTTAGCTGTTTTCGATCATAAGTCGGGCGTAAAACGTCTTGCGGTAACTGCTCAAGAACTTGCATTGATAAACGTGGATGTATCTCATTCATTTTATGCTAATCCGCCCAAATTTTTATGCTGCTACTTAACCCACTAAACTTAAACCCACGCTACCAATTGTGGGCTCAACCAACCCATTACTCATTATTAATAGCAGAACGGATAAGTTCAATCTAAAGCAATTTCACATTTTAAATATTAATATACTAGCATGTCAACTTACATATCGATGCCTTATCATAAGATAACAAGGTACCACTAAATGTGATATTCCTAACCAATCAGACGAACAAGCCCATAACATAATTCACCGTAGCGCCTTCAAAATTCTATGAACGCCTTGCTAAAGGAATCCGCTATCGGGCGTATGATATATTGAAGGAATGTCCGCGGCTCACTATTAAAATATATTTCAGTAGGCATACCATAATACAACCTATCCATATCCCCTTTTATGGAAGAGGCATCTTTTATTTCAATCTGAACGCGGTAATAATTTTGAGCTTCATCCTCAGTCTCGATCTGATCAGCAGAAATTTCAATAACACTACCAATAATACTAAGTGTTTTGCCTTCATTTAATGCGGTTAAATTAACCTTCGTTGACTGCCCTACATAGACATTGTCGATAATTGCAGGTGCAATTTTTGCCTCAATTAATCGATTATCAGATAAAGGGACTATTTCCGCTATTTTTTCACCTGCCTTGATAACATTTCCGGCAATATTATAGTTCATCGAAACAATAATGCCGTTAACTGGTGACTTAATCAGCGTCCGTCCATATGCCTCTTTTGCAGTATATATCTGTTCATTTATATCAATAAGCTGGATATGAATTTCATTTATCTGAACAGCTGCTTGCTCCATGCGCTGTGTATTTAAACGCTCAAGTTGCGCATCTGCCTCTGTAATTTGTTCAGAATTAGCAGCAAGTAATGCCGCCAATTCGCCTATACGACCCTCAACTTGCAATTTATTCCGATGAACTTGACTATATTCAAAATAACTAATTATTTCTTTATTATAAAGATTTTCTTTTATGCCAGATTCTTTTTTAATAATATCTAACTGCTCATTATAAGAAAATAATTGAGCCTCAATACCATTTTTACTTTGCAACAGATTATTAATACGTTGCTTCAATATCTCTTTTTCAAGTTCAAATCTTTCTAATTTTGCATGAAACTCATTACTTTGCTCATAGACAATGTTAAAATCATTAACTAGTTTATTTTTTTATTTAAATCATCAGTAAAAATTAAGTGGCTTTTCCCATCTCTTTCAGCAATCAGCCTAATTAATTTTGCATCTAAATAATCTTTTTTATTTACAAGATACTCAATTTTATTAACAAGAACTTGATCATCAAGGGCATAGAGAACTTGATCAACCCTAACCTGATCTCCTTCCTTGACAAAAATAGCTTTAATTGCACCGCCATCAACATGTTGTAATTGAATATTACGACCTGGTGTGATGACTTTCCCTTGTGCCAACACAGCACGTGCCAATGGCACTGTTGCACCCCAAACAATTATACTTCCAACAAACATAAAAATTAAAAAATAAGCTAAAACAGAAATGGTTTTATGATTGGAATTAACTGCATTGTTCCAATCGACAGGATCATTATGCATAACAATAACCACTTAGCTTCGGCATATAAAAAATCATTTTGCCACCGACTTCAGGGTGAATGATTGCCCGACTGAAAAACTATGAACACTTGTTTTCTTTAGTTTTCGCTCGTTTGGGGTCACTGAAATTATTTGGCCATCTCGCATAGCCAGTATTTTATCACTCGCTGATGTCAAAGCCATATTATGCGTTACTATTACAATTGTCGCTCCACGCTCCCGCGCAGCTATAATCGCTTTCTGAAGGCCGATCATGCCATTCTCATCAAGCTTAACTGTCGGATCATCTAAAACGATTATTTGCGGCTCACCATAAAATGCTCGTGCCAAACCAATTTGCTGGTACAATCCGTGCGCAATATTTTTATCAAGATTATCGACCCTCGTTTGATAGCCATCTGGTTTTTGCATAATCAATTCATGAGCCTGGACGAGAAGAGCAGCAGCCACCACTGCTTCATTTGTTGCATGCGGATCAAACCGAGCGATATTCTCTGCAATTGTTCCCGGTAACAGCAAACTGTCCTGCGAAAGATATCCCATAGCTTTGCCCAGCTGTTTTTCGCTCCATCTTTTTAAATCCACATCATCAATTGATACGGAACCGCTATCAGCTGACAAAGCACCAATTAACAACTTTGCAAAAACAGATTTCCCAACGGCAGACGGACCAGTCAATATAATCATTTCACCTTGTTCAATCGTCAGATTAATATTCTTAATAATCAAC
>JAEWHQ010000080.1 GCA_023387715.1 Pseudomonadota bacterium
ATTGATTAATCATCAACTCGTTTGATGCAAATAATATTCCGGGTAAGCGTGAAAAATATGAGTGATGCCGCCTCTAAATTGATCGAACAGGCTGCTCGCCTCGTAGAAGCTGCCAAACAGGCGGGTGCTGATGCGTCGGATGCGGTTGTGGTGCGGGCGCGTTCCACCAGTGTGAGCGTGCGCCTTGGTAAGGTTGAAGGCACCGAATCATCTGAGAGCGATGAGTTTTCTTTGCGTGTTTTCGTCGGCAAACGCGTGGCAAGTGTTGCCGCCAATAGTGGCGCTGATCCAAAACAACTGGCCGAGCGTGCCGTTGCAATGGCAAAGGTTTCACCCGAAGACCCGTATGAAGCTTTGGCCGATCCGTCATTGCATGTAAAAGCCCCGCGTGACCTTGATCTGTTTGACGCGACTGAGCTGAATTCACAGCGACTGACCGAAGATGCTTTGGTAATGGAGGCGGCAGCGCTGGATGTTGCAGGCATCACCAATTCCGGCGGTGCCGGTGCTTCCTTTGGGCTTGGTGGTTTGGTGCTGGTTACATCCAATGGTTTTTCAGGTGCCTATCAGGCTTCGCGCTTTGGCCGTTCAGTCAGTGCGATTGCCGGTGAGGGCACCCGCATGGAACGCGACTATGATTTTAGTTCGCGCCTGCATTTTGCTGATCTGGAAGTGCCGGAGGTCATTGGCCGAAGTGCTGGCGAGCGTGCTGTGCGCCGTCTCAATGCGCGGCAAGTGGCAACAGGGCCGGTGAATGTCATTCTTGATCCGCGTATTGCGCGTGGCATGGCTTCCCATCTGGCAGGCGCTATCAATGGTGCTTCTGTTGCGCGTAAAACAAGCTTCCTGCGTGATAAAATGGGACAGCAGATTTTAAAATCCGGCCTGAATGTTACCGATAATCCGTTGCGTGTGCGTGGTTCGTCTTCGCGTCCTTTTGATGGGGAGGGCATTGAAGGCCAGCCATTGATGATGGTGGAAGACGGTGTTTTGCAGCATTGGACATTGTCAGGCTCAACCGCACGCGAACTTGGTCTGGAAGGCAATGGCCGTGGTGTGCGTTCGGGCTCTGTTGTTTCTCCGGCCTCTACTAATTTTGCTATTGAACCGGGTGAATTTACGCCGGAAGAGCTGATCAAGCAGATGGGCACCGGCTTTTATGTGACGGAAGTCTTCGGACAAGGCGTCAATATGGTGACTGGCGAGTATAGTCGCGGCGCATCCGGCTTCTGGATTGAAAATGGCGAATTGGCCTATCCGGTTTCTGAAGTGACGATCGCCGGACGTTTGCAGGATATGTTCTTAAATATGACACCTGCCTCGGATATTGATCGTAACTTTGGTATGACATCTCCAACTTTGGCAATTGAAGGCATGACGCTTGCTGGTAATTAATGGGCCGGTAATTAATGACCCGCAAGCTAATGAACCGGAAACGAGTGAAATGATGCAAAGCTTACCACTTCCGCAAGAAGAACTGGCGCTGCTGAAACAAGCCGCGGCGGAAGCTGGCCGCATTGCCTTGCACTATTTCAAAAAAGACCCGGATGTCTGGTACAAAGAGGGAAATTCCCCTGTCACAGAAGCAGATTTTGCCGTTGATAATTATTTGCGCAAAACTTTGCTTAATGCCCGCCCTGATTATGGCTGGATATCAGAAGAAACAGCTGATGAGCGCGATGTCGTCCCGCGTCAGCGTTTCTTCGTGGTTGATCCGATTGACGGCACACGTTCGTTTATTCGTGGGGATGATCAGTGGTGTGTCAGCATCGCGATTATTGAAAATGGCCGCCCCGTTGCCGGTGTTCTGGAATGTTCTGTGCGCGATGAAGTGCTGGAAGCTCATTGCGACGGTATCGCCATGCAAAACAATGAGCCGATCCGTGTGGGCAGTCAAAATGCAGGTGAGCCGCTGAGCATTGCTTTGTCACGCTCTGCTTTTGACAGCCTGCCTGCAAATTTGCGTGATCGTGTGCAGATGTACCCTTATGTTTCATCATTAGCTTATCGTATAGGTATGGTGGCGCGCGGCGAAATTGCGGGCACATTTGTGCGGCCTAATTCCAATGACTGGGATTTGGCAGCAGCTGATCTTATTTTAAGTCGTGCCGGAGGCCGTCTGGTGGATGTGGCAGGTGCGCCGCTTCACTATGGCGGGGCATCATCGGGGCAGGGCGCATTGGTTGCTTCCAGCGGTAAATTGCTGGAAGAGATGTTGAGTGTTGTCGCCGCTTAAGCATTGCGCTAAGCAGGCGGTTAAATTGAACTGTTCAGGAATGGATGATTATGAGCAACGACGGCGATAAGAAACAATTGCTTCATCTGGTTTTCGGCGGTGAGCTGAAAAATCTCAATTCGATGGAGTTCCGCAATCTGGATGAGATTGACATGGTCGGTATCTATCCGAACTATGAAACCGCTTTGCACGCATGGCGCTCAAAAGCACAGCAGACCGTTGATAATGCACATATGCGTTATTTCATCGTGCATATGCACCGTCTGCTGGATCCGGCCACTGCTGCGGCTTCGATCAGCTCGCAGAGCTAATATTTCTTTTAAGATTTATCAGCGCAAGCTGGTCTGCTAAATCCCAACAGACCCCACCTTGCGCTGATACTGTTTGTAAGACTAGCTAAGAGTAAGCAATTCATGAATAATCAAGACGCAGATCACGCTGAAACGCCCGAGACATCCGGTGATGAAACATCGGACAGCAAACGCTCCGGCTTTTTGAAGCGTTTCTGGCGCAAAATTCGCGGGCCCTTGGCGCGCTCTGCACTTGTCAAATCATTGCTGGTGGGGCTGATTACCAATTATCTGCGACTGGTTAATTTTACCAATCCGATGCCGAAAGAGGCAAAGGAAACCATCAAAAAAGCGGGCGAAATTGCACCCTTTATTGTCACATTTTGGCATGGCCAACATTTGATGGGGCCATTTGTGCGCCCAAAATCTGCACCAACGGTTGCGATGTTTTCACGCTCCAACGATGCCGAACTGAATGCCAAAGTCGCTGAGCGATTAGGTTTGGAAACGGTTCGCGGTTCCGGCGGGAGGGCAGAAACCACCCGTGTGGAAAAAGGCGGTGCACGCGCATTGCTGACTTTGAAAAATGCATTGAAAAATGGCAAATCCGCAGCCATGATTGCAGATATTGCACATGGGACTGCGCGTGAGGCGGGAGAGGGAATTATTTTGCTCGCAAAATTATCCGGACGCCCCATAATTCCGACAGCTTATGCTTCGACACGTAAAATTGTTCTTGAAAAATCCTGGGACAAGACCACTATCCCATTACCGTTCGGACGCGCCATGGTGATTGCAGCCGAACCGGTTTGGGTGCCAGCCGATGCAGATGCGGACGCTTTGGAAGCCAAGCGACAGGAACTGACGAATAAACTAAACGAGGCTACAGCTCAGGCTGCCGCCGCATTGGAGAAAGCATCATGAGCGAACGCTGGGCGCGCAATGTGCTGACCGCTTATCGGGTCATTGGAACTTGTCTCTACCCGTTTGTTGGTACCTATGTGCGCTATCGTACGCTTAAGGGCAAAGAAGACCGTCAGCGCCGCAACGAGCGCTATGGCAAAACCAATATTGCGCGTCCTGACGGGCCGCTGATTTGGGTGCATGCGGCAAGTGTCGGTGAAACCACAGCGATCATGCCGCTGGTGGAGCGGCTGGCATGTCGTGATATTACAGTTCTGCTCACCACCGGTACCATGACATCGGCAAAGCTTGTGGCTGATCATATGGGCAGCCATATCATTCATCAGTTTGTACCATTGGATTTAAAACCTGCTGTCGAGAGGTTTTTAAATCATTGGAAGCCTGATCTGGCGGTGACTTGCGAATCTGAAATCTGGCCGACCACCATTCAAATGCTGGGCGCACGCCAAATTCCGCAAGTGCTGGTCAATGGCCGCTTGTCTGACCGCTCTTTTGCCGCGTGGAAAAAACGCTCTTCCATTGCAGAAGCTTTGTTTTCTAATTTCTCGCATGTGGTGGCGCAGTCCGAGCTGGACGCCGAGCGGTTTCGTGCCCTTGGTGCGCGTCCCGTAACTGTTTCCGGTAACTTGAAAGTTGATAGCGCACCGCCGCCAATCGACCAACAAGTATTGGCGCGCCTGTTGAATGAGATAGGCACCCGCAAGCGATGGGCTGCGGTTTCCACCCATGAAGGTGAAGAAGAAATTTGTGCGCAGGTTCATAAAATGCTGACCGTGCGCCATCCTGATTTGCTGACTATTGTAGTGCCGCGCCATCCGGTGCGTGCTGATGAGCTGGAAACCATGTTTATGACCCATGGTTTGAAAGTGGCACGTCAAAGCCGTGGTGATATTATCGAGCCGGATACGGCGATTTTCATGGGTGATACCATTGGCGATATGGGGCTTTATCTGCGCCTGACCGATATTGCTTTTGTCGGAAAATCGCTGGTGGGCGAGGGTGGCCATAATCCGCTGGAACCTGCAATGCTCAATACGGCAGTATTATCCGGCAGCAATGTTCAAAGCTTCCGTGATTCTTATCAGCGCCTGATTAAAAATGGTGGCGCGCGTCTGGTTAAAGACCGTGAAATGCTCGCGGGGGCAGTCAATTTCCTTTTCAATAATCCGAAGCATTTGAAAGTGATGATCGCCGCAGGCTTGCGCACCGTGCTTGATATGCGTGGCTCGCTGGAGCGTACAGTTTTGTCACTGGAGCCTTTTATCCAGCCATTGCTGGTGCAGGCACAGCTGACAAGTGCAGCACATGATGATGCCAAAAATCAAAAGCGTTTGAGACGAGGCGATTAATGGCGGGGCAGGCACCTTCTTTTTGGTGGCAGGCTCCAAGCTGGCGTTCCGGTTTGCTGGCACCATTGGCTTGTGTTTATGGCATGGTTGCCGCGCGTAATCTGACAAAACGTGCCGGTGCGCGCATTGATGTGCCGGTTTTGTGCATTGGCAATTACACAGTAGGCGGCGCCGGTAAAACGCCCACCGCTATTTATTTTGCCGAACTTGCCCGTGATGAAGGCTTTATTCCTGGCATTGTCTCCCGTGGTTTTGGCGGTGATTATAATGGCGTGCATCTGGTTGATCCGGAAACCGATAGCGCCAAGCGTGTGGGGGATGAGCCGTTATTACTGGCGCGTCATGCCAGTGTGGCTGTTTGTTCTGATCGTTCCCATGCCGCGGAATTTTTAAAAACCCGTGGCTGCGATTTCATCATCATGGATGATGGTTTTCAAAGCGCGCGGCTTTATGCCGATTATGCACTTCTGGTGGTCGATGCCTCGCGCGGCATTGGCAATGGCAAGATTATTCCAGCAGGGCCGTTACGCGCACCACTTGATGTGCAGATGGCAAAAACGGATGGCATTTTACGTATCGGCACACAAAGTGCTGCCGATGATTTGGTTGCCCAAGCACAAGCGGCCGGAAAACCGACCTTTGATGCTGTTTTACAAGCTTCCTCCAAAAGCGATTTAGCTGATGGTCAGTGGCTTGCATTTGCCGGTATCGGCAATCCGGAGAAGTTCTTTTTCAGTTTACGCAC
>JAEWHQ010000162.1 GCA_023387715.1 Pseudomonadota bacterium
CCACGCACCCATGTCCACATTGTCAGGCCAACAAGCGCAGCCATCAGCAATGACACCCAACCGCCATCCAGCACCTTAAAAATATTGGCCGTGAAGAACAGCAGATCAATCACCAGAAATCCAGCAATCAATGGTGCGACAACAGCTAAGCGCCATTTCCACACTTTGGACATCACAAAGAACAACAGGCTGGTGGTTACCAGCATATTACCGGTAACAGCAATCCCATAGGCCGATGCCAGATTACTGGATTTTTCAAAGCCGAAGACCAGCAAAATGACCATCAGGCCAATCACCAGATTGACCTTTGGAATATAAATCTGCCCATGCAGCTTTTCTGATGTGTGCTGAATTTCAAGCCTTGGCAGCAAACCCAATTGCACGGCTTGGCGTGCCACTGAAAAAGCACCACTTAAAACAGCCTGACTGGCAATCACGGTTGCAAAAGTTGCCAGTATAACCATCGGCCAAAGCGAGAAACTCGGCAGCATCTGATAAAATGGCAGATCAGGCACACCGCCCGCTTGGCCGATATGCGACAATACAAATGCAGCTTGGCCAAAATAATTGAGTAGCAAACATGGAAACACAATCCATATCCACGCCCGCACAATTGGTTTAACGCCAAAATGTCCCAGATCAGCATAGAGTGCTTCTGCCCCTGTCATCGCCAGAAATACTGCCCCGACTGTTATAAAGGCAGTCGCAGGGCTGGAAGTTAAAAAATGAAAGGCAAAATAAGGGTTTAGCGCCGCCATGACGCTTGGATCATCAAAAATATGCAGCAGTCCAAAACCGCCTAAGGCCAAAAACCAGATAAGCATCACCGGGCCGAAAATAATCGCCACTTTACCCGTGCCATATTTTTGAATAGCAAACAGGCCGAGCAGAATAGTCACTGTAATCGGCACAACAAAATGGCTCAGATCGGGGGCGACGATCTCCAAGCCTTCAACGGCGGAAAGCACCGAAATCGCCGGCGTTATCACCGCATCGCCGAAAAAAAGTGCCGCACCACAAATGCCGACACCTAAGATAATATCCGGATATTTTTTAACACCGCTTTGCACCAGCGCCATCAGCGATAAAATACCACCCTCACCATTATTGTCGGCGCGTAAAACGAAAAATACATATTTGACAGTGACAACCAGTGTCAAAGCCCAAAAAATCAACGAAACAACACCTAAAACATCGGCGCGCTCAATCGCGCCACCGCCACTGGCAGCACGCAAAGCTTCACGAAAGGCATAAATCGGGCTGGTGCCTATATCTCCATAAACCACGCCCAGAGCGCCGAGAATCAACAGCCGCATCGAATCCGGCTTCGGATCATCTATCTCCAGATCAACATTTTCAAAACGTGAGTGTTGAGACATATGCGAAAAGCTGTTTCCGCTATTCATGCCCTGACGCCTTATAAATAAACTGATGCGGCTTACCCAAGATAAGGCATACATGTTTACTGCCTGTCTGCAAGCGCCAAGACCGTTAACTAACGGCATCAAAAATCGTTCCGTGTTAAAATGTTTATTTACAAAAAAAGCCTGTACGTCTCTACAACGTACAGGCCACATCAAACAAACCCAGTTAATTGGGTGAAAGTTTAAACTTCAGCTTTCCAAGGCTGCGATAAAGCGCTTAACGCTTGTCTCCATGCCGTAAATCAACGCATCTGCCGTAAAGCCATGACCGATGGAAACTTCTTTCAAAGACGGCATTACCTTAGCAAGTGCTGGAATATTTTCAACCGTCAAATCATGCCCTGCATTGATCTCCAACCCAAGTCTGTCTGCTTTAGCAGCAGCCAGACGCAGTTTTTCAAGTTCTTCCGCAGCCTTTTGCGGCTCATCATAACAAGCACCATAAGGGCCTGTGAAAAACTCCACCCTGTCAGCACCAAGTTGCATGGCAATATCCAAGCCCTTTTCGGTCGGGTCAACAAACAGCGACACACGCATATTTTGCGCTTTGAGGCGCGCAATCACCGGCGCCAGCATGGGAGCACTTTTATCAAAATCCCAGCCGTGATCGGAGGTCGATTGCGCCGGATCATCAGGCACCAGCGTCACCTGCTCCGGCTGGTGCTTTTCCACCAGCTCCAGAAAATGTTCGCTCGGGTAACCTTCGATATTAAACTCGGCTTGCGGAAATTCATCATCCAAAAGTGCACGAATATCAGCCAGATCGCTAAAGCGGATATGGCGCTGATCGGGACGCGGATGCACCGTCAAACCACAAGCACCGGCAGCCAACGCAATGCGCCCAAGTCCGGTAACACTTGGCCACGGCAAATCACGACGATTGCGCAACATGGCGATAGCATTCACATTTACAGATAATTTTGCCGACATGACCGCCCCTGTCTTTATCAATTCAAGTAGGACTTGATTACAAACCCCGCATCCTTTGGTCAATGATGCTATATTGGGGCAAGGTTTTTAGCGAAAGCCGGTTTTCAGCCGTCTTGCTATGCCACGAGAATGCCATTTCCTGCGCTCACACTCAATCACTTAGCACAAGGAGAAGCTTCATGCGCAACGACACTGTTTCAGCCATCCGCAAAATTGAAACCAACCGTGATGATTTATTCGCCTATGAAATAGCCGGCCATATCACCAGTGCGGAAGTTGAGAATATTTATGGCTTACTCACTGGCGCTTACAGCCAGCATGAAACAATCGATCTCTTGATCCGGCTGGTGGACTATGAAGGCGTGGATTGGCAAACGCTGTTTTCAAAAACAACGCAAGATTTGCGCAAGGATGCGCTCAAACATTTGAAAAATTATGCTGTGATCAATGGCCCATTATGGCTGGAAGCAAGCATTGCATTGGTGCAGCCATTTCTGGATGTCAAAATCAGAGCCTTTGCTGCTGAAGATGAAAGCGAGGCTTGGGCTTGGCTTAATGCCAAACCCGTTTGAGCCTATTTAACAATGATCAACTGTTCAGCCGCGCGTGTGATAGCGGTATAAAGCCAGCGCTCGCGCGTATCACGGAAAGCATAGCTCTCGTCAAACAGCACCACATTGTTCCACTGCGAACCCTGCGCCTTATGGGTGGTCAAAGCATAGCCATAATCAAAATCATCAAAGCGCTTTTTGGTGCTCCACGGAATTTCCGTATCCGGATCTTCAAACTGCGCTTTCAGCAATTTGATCTTGGCAACGCCGCGACCCGGCTCATCATCTTCCGGCGAAACCAGCAGATTAATGCCAGGTTTCACTGTCTCGCGTGATGAAGTCATCACCTTCCACAAGGAACCATTGAGCAGGCTTTTGGCCGGATCATTGCGTAAGCAGACAAGCTTATCCCCCGCTTGCGGATAATCGGCGGTAAACCCCTTCAACTCACGCAGACGCTGATTATAGCGCTTGCGCGTTCTGTTGGTGCCAACCAGCACCTGATCGGCTGCCAGCACTTCGGCCTGATCGACTTGCGATTTAGAAATAACGCGCGCACGGCCATAATCACCATACTCAAGCTCGCGCCCTTCCCGCACATCCAGCGCCATCTGGATAATCGGGTTATCGCGTGCCTGACGGTGAATTTCGGTCAGCAAAAAGTCCGGCTCATGTTCAGTGAAAAAACCACCGCCCGAAATCGGCGGCAACTGTCCCGGATCACCCAGCACCAAAATAGGTGTGCCGAACGACATCAGATCGCGCCCCAGCTGTTCATCAACCATCGAGCATTCGTCAACGACGATCATGCTGGCTTTGGCGACAGGGCTTTGGCGGTTTAATGAAAATGTTGGGGCAATGGATGTTTTGCCCGTTGTTTCATCTTCCACTGCTTCCTCGCCACGCGGGCGATAAATCAATGAATGAAGGGTGCGGGCATTGCTCGCACCTTTGCTGCGCAAAACCTGCGCGGCCTTACCTGTAAAGGCTGCGAACTGAACATCGCCGTCAACGTGTTCAGCAAAATAGCGCGCCAATGTTGTCTTACCAGTACCCGCATAGCCGAACAGGCGAAAGATCGGGCTACGACCCGCTTTCAACCATTTTTCGACTTCCTGAAGAGCCTGATCTTGTTCCGGTGAAAACTGCATACCCCTTCAGACAGGATTCGGCGCGGAAGGGCAAGGCCAACCGGAACAAAGAGTGAAGATTATTTTAACATTGGCCAAAGACTGGCCACTAAAAGCAGTGCCATCACAATATTAAAGAGTTTCAATTTGGCCGGATCGGAAAGCCAGTTACGCATTAATGTGCCAAAACCTGCCCATACCGAAACACTTGGGAAATTAACCAGCGCGAAAACACCACTGACCAGAAACAGTGACAGCCAGTAATTGTCATGACTGACATAAGTGGCAATGCCGGTAACACCCATCACCCATGCTTTCGGGTTTACCCATTGAAAAGCAGCCGCCTGCAAAAAGCTCATCGGCTTGCCATCCGCCTTTTTGCTTTCGCCAACACTGGTGGAGGTAGCAATTTTCCATGCCAGATAGAGCATATAAGCCCCACCGGCAAATTTGAGCGCCAGATAAAGCACCGGCACCATTTCCAGCAAGGCGCCAAGCCCCAAACCGATACCAATCAGCAGCACGAAAAAGCCAACACCAATACCAATCATATGCGGCAGCGTGCGGCGAAAACCAAAGTTTACGCCCGATGCCAGCAGCATCAGATTGTTTGGGCCCGGTGTGATTGAAGTTGCAAACGCAAAAACTGCAAGGGTCAAAAATATTTCAGCAGACATAGCGCTGATGCCCTCCTGCGGGCGCAAAAAGGGTGACTGCATGAAACATGCGCATACAGCCACCTTTTATAAAAAATTACATGCCTTGCGGGCCCCGGTTCATCGCTGAAACACCGGTGCGGCAAACCTCAACCAGCCCAAGCGGCTTCATCAGCGAAATAAACTGATCCACCTTGGCAGTCTTGCCGGTAATTTCAACGATGAAATGCTCGGTTGTTGCATCAACGATTTTCGCATTAAACGCATCGGTCAAACGCAATGTTTCAGCGCGTGCTTCACCTTTGCCAGCCACTTTAATCAGTGCCAGTTCACGCTCGATCGGGCGATCATAGCCAAGCTCAATCGCGCGGTGGCTAAGATCAACCACGCGGTGAACCGGTACAATGCGCTCCAGCTGATGGCGGATCTGATCAAGCACATGCGGTGTACCACGTGTCACAATAGTGATGCGCGACAAATGCTGTTCGTGCTCGGTTTCCGACACGGTGAGGCTTTCAATATTGTAGCCACGTCCCGAAAAGAGGCCGATAACCCGGGCAAGAACGCCCGGTTCGTTGTCAACCAGAACAGCCAAAGTATGGGTTTCCGGTGTCTGTGTTTCGGTCGCAATGAAATATGCGGAACCGGATGCTAGATTTTGTGCATTCATAATATCTTCCCTCCGGCTCAAACGAGCAAACGACCTTCAGCATCAATGGCATTGGCAACAACTTCATCCGTTGCTTCATCCGGCAACAGCATTTCATTATGCGCTTTACCAGATGGAATCATCGGGAAACAGTTGGCCAGATTGGCCACGCGACAATCAAAGATCACCGGCTTATCGATGGCAATCATTTCTTCAATAGCAGCATCAAGTTCCGATGGCTTGCTGCAACGGATACCATGCGCGCCATAAGCTTCTGCCAGTTTAACAAAATCAGGCATTGCTTCGGTGTAAGAATGGGACAAACGGTTACCATGCAGCAATTGCTGCCACTGACGCACCATACCCATATATTGGTTGTTCAGGATGAAAATCTTGATCGGCGCGCCATGCTGGATAGCAGCCGACATTTCCTGAATACACATCTGGATAGAAGCATCCCCGGCCACATCGATAACCAGCGCATCAGGATGAGCAATTTGCACACCCAATGCTGCCGGCAGACCATAACCCATCGTGCCCAAGCCACCCGATGTCATCCAGCGGTTTGGCTCATCAAAGTGGATAAACTGTGCTGCCCACATCTGATGCTGGCCAACTTCAGTGGTGATAAAGGTTTTGTGTTTTTTGGTCAGCGCGTTCAGGCGTTCCAGCGCATATTGCGGCATGATAACATCATTATTCGGCTTGTAAGCCAATGAGTTACGCGCACGCCAACGCTTGATCTGATCCCACCAGCCGCCAAGTGCATCTTTATCCTGTTTGATGGAGGATGCACGGATCTGACGGTTCATATCTTCCAGAACATGCGCCACATCACCAATAATCGGCAGATCAACGCGAACGGTTTTATTGATGGAAGAAGCATCAATATCAATATGAATTTTCTTCGAGAACGGCGAGAAAGCATCCAGACGTCCGGTGATACGGTCATCAAAACGCGCACCAACGCACAGCATGACATCACAATCATGCATGGTCATATTGGCTTCATATGTGCCGTGCATACCGAGCATACCAAGCCAATTATCGCCCGAAGCCGGATAAGCACCCAAGCCCATCAATGTGGAAGTGATCGGGAAATTTCCCAATTCAACCAGTTCGCGCAGCAGCTTGGAAGCAGCAGGGCCGGAATTGATAACGCCGCCACCGCTATAGATAACAGGCTTTTTAGCCTTCATCAGCATTTCAACGGCTTTCGCAATATCATTCGTGTCGCCGTTCAGGTTCGGACGGTAGCTGGTGCGTGGTGATGTTTGCGGCGGTGTGTAAACACCGGTGGCAAACTGAATATCTTTAGGAATATCGACAACAACAGGTCCCGGACGACCAGTGGTCGCCACGTGAATGGCTTCATGCAGAATACGCGACAGATCATTAACGTCCTTCACCAGCCAGTTATGCTTGGTGCAAGGGCGGGTAATACCGATAGTGTCAGCTTCCTGAAACGCATCAGTACCGATCAAGCTCGTCGGCACCTGACCGGAAATGCACAGCAGCGGGATGGAATCCATCAAGGCATCCTGCAAAGGTGTCACCGCATTGGTAGCACCCGGGCCGGAGGTGACCAGCATCACGCCAAGTTTGCCGGTGGAACGCGCATAGCCTTCAGCCGCATGGCCTGCACCCTGCTCGTGGCGCACGAGAATATGCTGCACCTGATCCTGCTGGAAAAGCTCGTCGTAAATAGGAAGGACAGCGCCGCCGGGATAGCCGAAAATATGTTCCACACCATGGTCGATCATAGCCTGAATGACCATTTCCGCTCCGGTCATTTCCCGTTGCTCTGTCGAGCCTGTGCCCGCCTCGCGTTTACCTGCAGTCATTTCCTTAGTTCCTGTCTGTGTTCACTTAATCTGCCGTTGTATTTTGATAATAAAAAAGGCCCCCTTTAGGGAGCCTGTCTTTCGCGCATGGGAGCTTTCGCCGGATGGTTACACCACCCTGCCCATGCGCCTTACCACCACAAGAATAATAAACTTTTTCATGGAAAGAACCCTAACCACGGCTTTTACGAAGGTCAACGCATAAATTCAAATAAATATTAAAAAAATCGCAAAATTCGCATGAAAATTACGTCAGTATTGCTGCATCATTCCATTCTGACCGCCAAAAGCCATGCTAAACCGCTCAAGGTCGATAAATCTGCCAGCTTTCGTCCAACTGATTGCGGAACCATGTGCTCTGACGTTTGGCATATTGGCGCGTTGCGGTGACAGCCAGTTCAATCGCGCGCTCACGGCTTAAATGCCCCGCCTGATAATCCGCAATTTCGCGCACACCAATGGCTTTCATCGCAGGCAGGCTCGGATCAAGCTGCAAAGCCATCAGTTTTGCAACCTCTTCCTGCGCACCGCCATCCCACATCAAAGCAAAACGATCAGCAATCCGCTGACGTAAAACCGGACGCTCCTGCGTCACCACAAATTTCTGTGCTGATTTTTCATCCACCAGCGCTGTGCCTGTCGACTTTTGCCAAAAACTAAGCGACTTGCCGGTCGCTTTCATGACCTCAATACTACGCAAAATCCGCTGCCCGTCAGCAGGCTTCAGATTTGCCGCCATTGCCGGATCAATTTCTGCTAGAATTTTATGAAGGCTTTCCGCGCCCTCTTTTTCCTTACGCGCGCGCCAATAATGGCGGATATCATCCGGCACATCAGGAATTTGCGATAAACCGCCAACAAGGGCACGAAAATAAAGCCCTGTACCACCAACAAAAACCGGCACCCGCCCTTGGTTTTCAGATCTCGCCAAGAGGGCTTTGACATCATCAAACCATTTGCCGGTTGAATAAGTGACGGACGGCGCCACATGACCGTATAAATAATGCTCGGCCTTACACAAATCTTCTT
>JAEWHQ010000176.1 GCA_023387715.1 Pseudomonadota bacterium
GGCATAAGCACTACAAACAGAAAGTGCGATGATACTGGCAGCAGACAAAAATAAACGCATGAATTTTTCCCCCTTTAAAACCACAGCGCAAAACGGCGAAGATAAAATATCCGCTTCGCCGCTCCGGCCGTGTTTGCCATTAAGCCGCCAACCGGAAACGCTGATCCGCCTGTGACAGGCGCTGACCATTATGGTCAAACACATGCAGCTCTTCAGGCTTCACATAAAATCGCACGGCTTCATTGGTGGTCAGTTTTGGCGCTTCTGTCGTGGTGGTAAAAATGACCTTGCCCTGACAATGCAGCTCAATAATCCAGCTGCCACCGGTCGGCAGAATGCCAGTCACCTGTGCTTCAGCAACAAAAGCATCGGCTGGCACATCACAATGGCTGCGCACCACCTGAATGGCCTCAGGGCGCAAGCCCAGCGAACCAATCAGTGCATTTTGCCCCAGTTTTTGCTGCAAGAAGCCAAGTGCATATTCATCAACCGGATTATCCAGTGAGCCAGCCAGCTCAAAAATATTGATCGGCGGGCTGCCAACAAATTCAGCCACAAAGCGGTTGGCAGGGCGATCATAAATATCGTTCGGTGTCCCCATTTGCTGCAATGTGCCTTCATTCATCACTGCAATAGTGGTGGCCAAAGTCATCGCTTCCCACTGATCATGGGTAACGAAAACAATCGTCGTTTTGAACTCTTCATGAATGCGTTTCAATTCGGCGCGCATTTCCAGACGCAAACGCGCATCCAGATTTGACAACGGCTCATCAAGCAGCAGCACGCCCGGATTAACCGCAAGCATACGGGCAAGTGCCACGCGCTGCTGCTGACCACCGGAAAGCTGAGACGGAAAACGATCCCGATATTTTTCAATATCGAGTGCTTTCATCACCTTAGCGACCCGTTCTTCGCGCTCTGCCTTTGGCACTTTACGCAGGCGCAAACCAAAGTCAGTGTTGCGCTCAATAGTCAGATGCGGCCAGAGTGCATAGCTTTGAAAGACCAGCCCCATCTCGCGGCGTTCAGGCCCGACAAAAACACCGCGCTGAACGGAATCCACCACCCGCTCACCCACTCTGATTTCGCCGCCGGAAAGATTTTCCAAGCCTGCAATCATACGTAAAGTGGTGGTTTTTCCACAGCCCGAAGGCCCGAGCAGGCACATGAACTCGCCGTCACCAATTTCCAGATTTAAATCCGAAACCGCATTTGGCGATCCTGCACCGTAGTTTTTCTGCGCATTTTCCAGAATAATTGCAGGCATCAGCTTCCAAGTCCTTCAGCAAGATTTGTTTTTGTCAGTTTTTGCGCAGCCAACGTGCCAAAATAAGCAATGGCAGCGATGATCAGCACAACACCATTGGCGGCTTGCGTGTAGTGATAGTCGATCAGACGCATGGAGAAGGTTGTCAGCACATCCGTGCTTGGAACCGCCAGCATAACAAAGAGGCTCAACCCCTTAATGCCTGAGATAAACGGCAACAGAATCCCGGTTACCAACGAGCCTTTCTGGATCGGAATAACCACCCAGCTCATCCGGCGGAACCAACCGGCTCCAACGATCTGGGCTGCTTCTTCCGGATCTTTACCAAGCTGCATCATGGCCGAAATACCGGCACGCGAGGCGTAAGGCATTTGGTCTGCCATCAGCGCGAGGATAAGGATCAAAGATGTGCCGTAAAGTGCCGGAATTGGCCCGCGCTGCACCGCAAAAAGTGACAAATAAGCGGCTGCAAAAGCAATCCCCGGCACCAGATAAGGCATAAATGTCACCTGACGCAGGAAGATCGACAATGGACGCACAGGCGTGCGCACGACCACATAGCCCACCAAAATTCCAAGCAAGCCAGAGCAGATGGATGCCAGACCAACAATCCAAAGCGTATTGAAGGCTGCCTTCCACAATTCAGGGCTCAGCAAAATACCGGTGCGCATGGCAATGGTCGGCAGATCAACACCAATCCAATAATCCAGCGTAAAGTTTGACCAGACAAAGCTTGCAGGCACACGCATGATGGTGGAGAGAAGCAGTGTCAGCAAAGGCAAGCCAACGCTCAATAAAAAGATAAGAGCTGCAAAACCAGTAGCCGGAAGGCGCCAGCTACCAAGGCGGGACGGACGATTCATCGCACCCTTGCCACCAACGGTCACAAAGCGGCGGGCTTCACGTACCAAACGCGCATCAATCAAGATGGTGATAATACCAATCAGCATGATTGCACCGGCAAGAACGCCTGCAACACCGGTTTGACGTGAACCGATTGAGCGATAAAGTGAAGTGGCAAGCACATCAAACTTAACCGGCAAACCAAGCACATAAGCCACACCGAATTCGCCTAAGCATTTGGCGAAAATCAGCACCATGGCCGACATCAGCGCCGGACGCATCAACGGCAAGATCACCTGCATGGCAACTGTGCGGCCACTGGCACCCAAAATACGGGCGGAATCTTCCAGCTGACTGTCAAAGCGGCGCAGTGCCGAACCAAACAACAGAATAACAAACGGCGTATAATGCAGCGCCAGAATAATGGTGATCGGGAACTGGCCATAAGCCAGCCAATCCGGCGGCGAAAAGCCCAAATGCTCAAACCAGCCCGGCTGACCGCCCACCGTGCGGTTTTTAAACAGGGTTGTCCAGGCCAGCGCAAATGTCCAGGCAGGCAGCATATAAGGCACGATCAGCGCAGTGGCGAACCAACGACGCGCAAACATATCGGTGCGGCTCAAAAGCCAGCCCAAAATGCCGCCAATAACCATAGAAAGCACAATAGCACCGGCAGAAACCATCAATGTATTGCGTAACGGCTCCCAAAACAGATCCGTCGCAACCGGCGAACTGAAAGCGCGTTTGAGATAATAAAGCGTACCGCTACCGAGTTCGGAACCAATGCGCCGCTCATCACCAAATTGTACGGTGACGGAATCCATCAGAATGGAAATAATCGGCACAACGATAAGATAGGTAAACAATAAGGCTGCCAGAATACCGACCAGCGTTGTCGGCTCGCGCATGGCAACTTTGGCCTGATAGCGCAGTTTTTTCCAGCGGCTTATTTGACCACCGGCGCTTTGTGAGCGAGGCTGAATATTGACGAAATCGGGTGCTGCCATCAGCTCACACCACACGAATACGATAATGCGCGAGCTCCGCCACGATGTGCGTCACACATTGTACCCTCCCCTGGTAGTCCTTTTGTCGGCGCACAAGCTTGCAAAGCTGAAAAGCCCTGCAATTTGTCTCCGATCTTTTCCTCCAATAGCGGCAGATCTTGATGATCAGCCACCTCCTCATCATCAAGCCTCGTTTGAATTGAGAACGAAGTCAACAATTTTTTGCACAGCTGTGCAAAAAATCTCAATATTAAACCTGAAGAGGATAGTTGCGTGTTTTCTAACATAAATGCCGAGTAGCAATGTTACGTAACACTGATATGACAAATAGAAATTATCTCATCATTCAATTTAAAAACATAATAATTACAAAATATTAGCCTTTGATTATTTTTTACAGCAAAAACACGGGAAGAGCGTCGCGCCGCATCCTCATTAAAGAATATGCGTGCTAAGCAAAAATCCATACAGCCGACAGGTTCTACAAACATTACAGTAAAAATGAAATTCCGTGCACGCGTGGGACATGTTCATTTTATCTTTCAGAGAGCTGACAAGCACCCTCTCACTTGCATCTGAAAATTAACAATACAATTTAAAAGCAAGAATCAGGATGCGCATAGGCGTCACTCGCTTTATGAATTGGTTGAAACAACGAGGCTGTGTTCATGACCCGAAACCATACACATAAAGCGAAACGCCAAGCACCGGAAAGCCAGACCATAGTGACTGACCCGCGCTGGCAAAAGGTCATGAACCGCGATAAATCAGCCCTTGATTTCGTCTTTGCCGTTCAGTCTACCGGCATTTACTGTCTGGCTTGTTGCCCTGCACGCCGCCCAAATCCTGAAAATATCAGTTTTTACAAGACGCCCGCAGAAGCACAAGCCGCCGGTTATCGCGCCTGCAAACGCTGCAAACCCGATCAGGCCGCTGCGGGCGACAAAATACGCAATCTCATTGAACAAGCCTGCCGCCGCATTGAACTGTCTGAAGAAAACATTCCCTTGGCAGAATTGTCGCAAAGTGTGGGCTTGAGCAGCTTTTATTTTCAACGTCAGTTTAAAGCCATTACCGGCTTGACGCCTAAACTTTATGCGCAAACCTACCGCGCCCGCCGTATGCGCGAGGCCTTAACGGATAAGGACAGCAACGTGACACAAGCTATTTATGAGGCCGGCTTTCAATCGGCGAGCCGATTTTATCATCAGGCTGACGACATGCTGGGCATGAGCCCGACAGCCTTTAAAAAAGGCGGCAAAAATATGGATATCCGTTTTGCCGTGGCTGAATGTTCATTGGGCTCCGTGCTGATTGCCGCCACATCAAAAGGTATTTGCGCGGTCACACTCGGTGATGATCCTGAAGCACTCGTGCAAAACCTGCAAGACCGCTTTCCGCAAGCTGAGCTTTTCGCAGGCGACAAAGAATTTGAAACCCATATCGCCGCCGTGATTGCGCATATCGAAAATCCGGCGCAAAATTTTGATCTGCCGCTTGATATTCAAGGCACGGTTTTTCAGCAGAAGGTCTGGCAGGCTTTGTGTGATATTCCAAGAGGCCAGACCACCAGCTATTCAGATCTGGCCAATCGCATCGGCCAGCCCAAAGCCAGCCGTGCCGTTGCAAGTGCTTGTGGTGCCAACAAAATCGCCGTTATCATTCCCTGTCACCGCGTTGTGCGCAACAATGGCGACCTCTCCGGCTATCGCTGGGGCGTTGAGCGTAAAGAAGCCCTGTTGATTAAAGAACGGCAGAAAGCACTCAGTAAAACCTGACAACAACAATCCACATTAAACTTGACACACACACTCACCATTATGTAGTAGCTCAGACTTGTAAGCATGATTTTTTCGCCATTCTTACCGAAATCATGCCGGTCATTTTTGTAAGCCCGATTTTTAAGCAAATTTCTCCCAAGCTTTGTTTAAAATCGCGCTGGCTACCATTGAGGTCGTATCGTGTTCAACGTGAAGATGCTTGCCGCCACCGTCTCTCTTGCCCTGATTGCCGGAACGCTTTCCCCTGCCCTGGCTGAAACCATTACTTTAAAAGATCAGGGCGGGCGCACCGTTACCCTGCCAAAGCCAGCAGATCGCATTGCCTCCATTCCCATTCCAATGGCATCCACCATCATTTCCATTGATGGCGGCACCTCCAAGCTGGTGGGTATGAACCCGACTGCTAAATCTGCGATTATGGAAGGCGTTTTGGGTAAGATTTTCCCGGAAGCCAAAGACATTCCGTCTGATATTACCGCGCCAAACTTCATCCCGAACATTGAAGAACTGGCTGCAACCAACCCTGACCTTGTTATCCAATGGGCGGATTATGGCGCTGATCTGGTTGATCCTTTGACCAATGCGGGTCTGAATGTCGCCCTCATTTCTTATGGTACCGAAGAAAAAGCCCGCTACTACCAAAACATGGTCGCTACCGCGATCGGCAAGCCTGAACGCGCCGCACTGATTAATGGCTGGCGCGATGAAGTTGCACAAGAAATGGCGGCAAAAACCAAAGACATCGCCGCCGACAAGCGTCCGAAAGTGCTTTATCTTGGCCGCGCCATGGAAAACCTCACCGCCTCCGGCAATGAGGGCAACTATAATGCCTGGTATATCGATCTGACCGGCGGTGTTAATGCGTCTGCCGATGTCAAAGGCAATGGCACCACCATCAGTCCGGAACAAATTGCCGAGTGGAACCCTGACGTTATCCTGCTTAACAGCTTTGAAGCCAAGCTTGTCCTTGACCGCATCATGAATGATCCAATCCTGTCGCTGACCAAAGCAGCCCAAGACAAGAAAGTCTATAAGCTGCCGCTCGGTGGCTATCGCTGGGATCCGCCTAGTCAGGAAAGCCCGCTGACGTGGATGTGGCTCGCCAATATTCTGCACCCGGAGGTTTTCCAGTATGACCTGCGCGGTGAAATGAAAAAAGCCTATAAATCGCTTTATAATTATGACCTGACCGATGCTGATATTGACGGCATTTTGTGGATGGACATGCAGGGCGACGCTACAAATTACGCGCAATTTGCGAGCAAGTAATATGAGCTCTGTTACAACAGAAGCAATGTCAGATACGATACGCCGTCACCAGACGGCGTATCGCGTTGGAAGCTTCGGGCTGATGATCGCAGGTCTTGTGGCCGTCATGCTGTTTTCCATGGGAGCCGGTCGTTTTTCGGTAAGCCCCCAGCGTATTTT
>JAEWHQ010000201.1 GCA_023387715.1 Pseudomonadota bacterium
GAAGCAATGGTCAGTGTCTGATCCGGATCGAATTGTGCATTCATCAATGCTTGTCTTAACTGCTGATAGACGCCGTCCTGAATGGTCGTGCGGGACAAAACCGGTCCGAATTTCATTTTCACTAGGCGTTCCTTTTTATTTTTCTAACGCTTGGTCAGAGCCGAAACATCAGCAGTCACTGACGATGCAATACGATTATCACGGGTTAATCAAGCGTGACAACTTGGGAAGTTGCGAGTCACAGTTGACGCTTCTTATAATTGATGATCATATGATCACAAAATAAAAGAGGGAACAAATGTCCGGTTATTTTCTCTATCATTCGATAGGCACTTTTGCTGGTAAAGCGAAACTGATGAGCAATGCTCTTTCAGAGTTTTCAAGCATTTGGGCCGCAGAAAATGACGGGCAGTGGCCGGCAGCTTTACAAAAACGCCAGCAATTTATTGACCTGTGGTGCCAATTAATTGAGGCTCCGGCAGGTTCATTGACAACGGCTGAAAATGTCACAACCGCTTTATATAGTCTGATCGGTAGTTTGCCGCGCAAAACACTTGCAGGAAAACGCGTGTTGATTGCCGCAGATTGCTTCCCTAGCTTACATTTCATGCTGGCAGGTATTGCCGGACGTTTTGGTTTTACACTCGAAACTGTGCCTTTGCGCGCGGGTGAAACTTGGGTGCGCGATGATGATATGATCGCGCGTTGGCAGGAAGATGTGGTACTGGCCTTGCTGACATTTGTGACCTCAACATCATCCTATCGTACTGATTTACGGCGCTTAACCGAACATGGTCATCGAATGGGGACGATTGTCGGAGCCGATATTACGCAAGGTGTTGGTGTTGCACCTTTCAGCATCACGGATACGCAGATCGATTTTGTTGTCTCAACATCGTTAAAATGGCTTTGTGGCACATCGGGCGCTGGTATTTTGCAGGTAAAACCTGAACTTTTGACAAGTTGTGCGCCGGAACTACGTGGATGGTTTAGTCAGGAAAATCCATTTTCATGGGATCTGGATCAGTTTTCGTATGCTGGAGATGTGCGTCGTTTTGATCATGGAACGCCAGCTATTTTAGCCTCTGTTGCAAGTTTGCCGGGGCTTGAATGGGCATTGAAAACAGGTGTCGCTCAAATCGCAGAGCAAAATCGTGAGCGCACGCGTTTGTTGATGGAATATGCGCAGGAAAACGGGTGGAAACTTGTTTCCCCTCAAGACGAAAGCCAGCGTGGCGGCAGTGTAATGCTGTCATTGCCTGAGCATATAGACAGCGTGCAGATTGTTGGTTCGTTGCGTGCACAGCAACTTTATTGTGATGCCCGTGGCAAGATTTTGCGTCTTTCGCCTGGATTTGTGACAGAGCGGGAAGATGTTGAGGAATTGTGCAGGGCACTTAAAACGCTGCTGAATTAACGACAGCGTGTAACCGTAAATTATAAAAATAGTATCGAAAACGATATATAAAAGGGAACATAAAATGGGAAAGCGTTTGTCATGGAGCGGGCTGCTGGTTGCTGCAAGCATGTTTGCTTTTACAGCGGCACAGGCAGATTCACTTGTGATCGGAGCCTATCCGGCTAATCCGCCATGGGAATATAAAACTACGGCCGGTGAATTTGAAGGCTATGAAATTGACGTGGTGCGCGAGGTTGCCAAACGTCTGAATCTGACGCCGGAATTTCAGGATTTAGGCTTTCAGGCTATTTTTGCTGCAACCAATTCCGGTCGGGTGGATTTTGGTGTTTCTTCTATTTCGGTGACACCAGAGCGCTTGAAAAATCAGGCTTTTACGCAACCTTATTATGATAGCGACGGTACGGTTGTTGGCAAATCTGGTTCAGCTGTTAAAAGTTTGGACGATTTGAAAGGCAAAGTTCTGGGCGTAGTCGCTGGCTCTACCGGTGATGCTTGGGCAAAAGAAAATGCCGAAAAATACGGTATTGCCGAAGTTAAAAGCTATAATACGCAGCAAGATTTGTTGATGGAAGTGCAAAACGGACGCATTGATGGTGGCGCGGGCGAGCTTGCCGGTTTTCAATATGCGATGACTAAAATGCCGGGTTTGGAGGTTTTGGTGCGCATCCCAACCGGTGAACGCTTTGCGATGCTGACCAAGAAAAACCATCCGCTGCTGGAAAAAGTCAATGATGCCATTTCTGCGATGAAAGAAGATGGCACCATGGCTGCAATCCATAAGAAATGGTTCAATGTCGATGCGGAGCCTGAAACCAGTACGATAAAAATACTGCCATTGCCACAAACGGAATAGGCATAGATGGATGACAGGCGGGTTGATTGCCCGCCTTCATTTGACGCCATCATTGTCACTTTTTTATGCAGAATTTTATTTTCGGGCAGGTTTTCACATGGAACTGATCGATACATTCTTCAATTGGTCGATACTGGTTGAATCATTTCCGATCCTGCTGCGCGGGCTGGGTAACACTTTGCTGCTTGGGTGTACGGCGATTGTCTTTGGCTGCATCTGGGGATTGCTTTTATGTATGATGCGCCTGTATGGCGGCAGATTTTTTCGCTATTTAGCGATTTTTTATATCGATATTTTCCGCGCTTTACCGATCCTGGTCGTGTTGATCCTGATCTACTATGCCCTGCCGCTGGCCGGTATCCGTTTTTCGTCCTTCACGTCAGCTGCCATTGCTTTGTCAATGGTTTTGGGTGCTTTTACAGCGGAAGTATGTCGGGCAGGTATTGAGAATATTTCTCGTGGGCAATTTGAAGCTGCGGCTGCATTGGGGCTGCCCTTTTGGACAACCATGCGCAAAGTGATTTTGCCGCAAGCAATTAAAGTGGTGGTGCCGCCACTCACAAGCAATTGCGTATCTATTTATAAAGATACGTCTTTAGCATCAGTCGTCGCGATGCCTGATCTTTTAAAACAAGCAACAGATGCGCAGGCTCTCATGGCTAATCCGACGCCTTTGATAGGTGCGGCATTAATTTATTTGGCATTTTTATGGCCGCTTGTCAGACTGGTAAGCTATCTGGAGGAGCGCGGAAAGAGACAAATGGCACGTTAAAGAGGCCATATTCTTTCAACAGCAACGGCAAGAATAACAGCAAGTCGTTGCGCGAAAAATTTATAAATAGAGGAAGGAACGATAGAATGAGTGCAAATGAAACATTGAGCCAACTGGCTGAATTACTGCTCAGTGGTGGTGTTAAAGTGGTTGATCTGGCGGCCGTGCTTGGGCCGGATACACCTTTGATCAAACTGCCGCCGGAAATTGCGGTTGATACGCCAAAAGTCGAAATTCACGAGATTTCTGCCTATAATGAAACCGGTCCTTTTTGGGCATGGAACTGGTTGAAACTGGGTGAACATTCCGGCACGCATTTTGATGCACCAAGACATTGGATTTCCGGTAAAGATCATGCGGATGGCACAACCGACACCATCAATGTGAAAAATTTTGTGGCACCGGTGAATGTCATTGATTGTTCGGAACAGGCCGCAGAAAACCATGATTATCTGCTGAGCGTTGGTGATATTAAAGCGTGGGAAGCAAAACACGGTGCTATTCGTGCTGGCGAATGGGTTTTGATGCGTACGGATTGGTATAAACGCAATCATTCAGAAGTCGCATTTTTAAATGCTAATGAAACGGGGCCGCATACACCGGGGCCAACAGCTGAAGCCATTGAATATATTATTTCAACCGGTGCTATTGGTTGGGGCACAGAAACCATTGGTACGGATGCAGGATTAGCAGGTGGTATGACACCGCCCTTTCCGGCGCATTGCTTGCTGCATCAGGCTAATCGCTATGGCTTGGCCAGTCTGTGCAATCTTGATCAGCTGCCGGCAAAAGGTGCTGTGTTGATCGCGGCACCTTTGAAAATTGAAAATGGCACGGGTAGCCCGTCACGCGTGCTTGCGCTTGTCGCCAATTGATAAAACGGAAAAGCTAAAATTTCCGGTCTTATAAATATAATGGGGAGGCCTTCGTATGGCGGAAAGATCTTTTGCGAAAGAGGTGGAAAAGCTCAAACTGGGCGCAGGAGAGACATTTTCCGGCGAAGGCATCCTCGCAATTACGAAAGCCTTGCTGCAATGCGGCGTTGGTTATGTCGGCGGTTATCAGGGCGCACCGATCAGCCATTTGATGGATGTGCTGGCCGATGCTCAGGACATTTTGAAAGAGCTTGGCGTTCATTTTGAAGCCAGCGCCTCGGAAGCAACAGCTGCGGCCATGCTTGCCGCATCTGTTCATTATCCGATCCGTGGTGCTGTGACCTTTAAATCGACAGTTGGCACCAATGTTGCCTCTGATGCTTTGGCCAATCTGGCGTCAGGTGGTGTGACAGGTGGTGCGCTGATAATTGTCGGTGAAGATTATGGTGAAGGTTCTTCTATTATGCAGGAGCGCAGTCACGCTTTTGCAATGAAAAGTCAGGTTTGGCTGTTAGATCCGCGCCCTAATTTACCGTCGATTGTCAAAGCGGTTGAAGATGGCTTTGAATTGTCCGAAGCGTCTAATACGCCAGTCATGCTGCAAATTCGTATTCGTGGTTGTCACGTGCATGGGCAATTTACAACCAAGGACAATAAACGGCCAGCGATGACGGTGGCTGATGCTTTGGAAAAGCCGCAACGTGATATTGGCCGCATTGTTTTGCCTCCTGCCAGCTTTTTGCATGAAAAAGAGAAGGTTGAAAAACGCTGGCCAGCAGCGGTTGATTTTATCCGCTCACGCCGGATCAATGAGTTTTTCGGGGCTGAGAAAGGCAAAATTGGTATTGTCTTACAAGGCGGCCTTTATAATAGCACCATCCGCGCATTACAACGTATGGGGCTGGCTGATTTATATGGTGATACAGAAGTTCCGCTTTACGTACTCAATGCGGTTTATCCGCTGATTGACGATGAATTTTTGAGCTTTTGTGATGGCAAAGATGCGGTGCTTGTCATTGAGGAAGGTCAGCCGAATTACATCGAGCAGGCTTTTAGCGCTATGTTACATAAAGCCAATCATCGCACGCGGGTGGTGGGCAAAGAAGTGTTGCCGATGGCGGGCGAATATACCGGTCAGGTATTGCTTGATGGGATTAAGGCATTTCTGCTTGATCATGCATCCGATATGCTATCAGCACAGGTGCGTGCGCCGAACACGATTGATCTGTCGGAGAATATTGCAGACTTGCAAAAGCTGGTGCCGGGCAGACCGCCGGGCTTTTGTACCGGTTGTCCTGAGCGGCCGATTTTTGCTGCAACCAAGCTGATTGAGCAGGAACTAGGCCCGCATCATATTGCATCGGATATTGGTTGCCATTTATTTTCGATCATGCCGCCTTTTGATCTGGGCGCAACAACGATGGGTTATGGTTTAGGCCCTGCATCGGCCTCTGCTTTTAATGCGCCGGATGCTAAAAAACGCTCGATCTCTTTTGTCGGTGATGGCGGCTTTTGGTATAATGGCCTGACATCTTCAATCGGTAATGCTGTTTTTAATAAGAATGACGGTGTGATTGTTATTGTCGATAATTACTATTCTGCTGCTACAGGCGGGCAGGATATTTTGTCGTCACGGGCAGAAAATCGCACTAAGGCAACAGGACACCCCATCACCGAAGCGGTCAAAGGGATCGGGGTGAAATGGGTTCGCCAGATCGACCGTACTTATGATGTGCCGAAAATGCGTGATACTTTACGTGAGGCGCTGACGACTGAAGAAACGGGCCCTAAAGTTATCATCGCATCTTCCGAATGTATGCTGAACAAACAGCGGCGTGAAAAACCTTTAATCGCCAAAGCCATTCAAGAAGGCATTCAAGTGACCAAGCCGAAGTTCGGCGTGGATGAAGATATTTGTACAGGTGATCATGCTTGTATCCGCCTGTCAGGCTGCCCGTCGCTCAGTGTTAAACAGCTGGATGATCCGCTGCGTGATGATCCGGTGGCGCATATTGATCAGACATGTGTAGGCTGCGGTAATTGCGGCGAAGTGGCGGATGCCGCAGTGCTTTGCCCGTCCTTTTATCGTGCCGATCTGGTGCATAATGCCGGACGTTTCGCTAAGCTTGTTCATGCTGTCAGGCGCAAATTTATCACGATGCTGCAACGAAGCCGTGAAAACCGCCGTCTGAATTTCGGGGATGTATGAGAATGGTTAAACTGACAGTACATCCTGATCAGGATAACACGGCCGACATTATTAAAATCGCAATTCTGGCCGTTGGCGGTCAGGGCGGTGGGGTGCTCACTAACTGGATTATTGATGTGGCCGAACGCAATGGTTACCGCGCGCAGTCGACGTCTGTCGCAGGCGTGGCACAGCGTACTGGGGCTACGATTTACTATGTTGAAATGTGTCCCGATACGGGGCGTCAGCCGGTTTTTTCGCTGTCTCCTGTTCAAGGTGATGTTGATGTTTTGATGGCGGCCGAATTGATGGAAGCAGGGCGTGCGGTGATGCGCGGGTTTGTAACCCCTGATCGCACCACGCTTATTGCTTCATCACATCGCATTGCGGCGGTTTCTGAAAAAACAGAGCCGGGCAATGGTGTGGTTCCGTCAGAACCTGTGGCGCAGGCAATCACGGGTGCGGCAAAGCATTTAGTCAGTTTTGATATGGAAAAACTGGCAAGACAGGCAGGCTCGGTGATTTCATCCAGCTTGTTTGGTGCGCTTGCCGGTTCTGGGGCTTTGCCTTTTGCACGCGAAACCTATGAAAAGACTATTGAAGTTTCAGGGCGGGGGGCAGCGGCCAGTCTGCGCGCTTTTCAAGCCAGTTATGATGTTGCTAAAAACGGTGCAAAAGCGGAAAACAAACCACATAGCGCAGAAGAAAAGCCAGTGATAAAAATTGTTGGCCCTTCAGCGCTTTTGAATAAATGGAATAGCTTATTACAGCGTGTTGAAACCTACCCGGAAGCTGTGCAGCTCATGGCCAAGGCGGGATTGCGTAAAACCGTTGACTATCAGGATATTGATTATGGCACGCAATATCTTGATCTTTTAGAGAAGGCCATCAGGCAGGATGATGCGGCAAAGGACTATGCCTTGTCGGTTGCCAGTGCTAAATATCTGGCCAATGCTTTATGCTATGATGATATGATCCGCGTGGCTGATCTGAAAACACGATCCAAACGCCATGACCGTGTTGAAAAAGAAGTGGGTGCTAAAGAGGGAACTCTTTTGCAGCTGACAGAGTTTTTTCATCCGCGGGCAGAAGAATTTTGCAGCATGATGCCGGTCAGGATCGGGCGTTTTATTGAACAAAGACCGAAGCTTTTTTCTTTGCTTGATCGTATGATCAATCGTGGGCGTCGCATCCGCACGGATAGTCTGTTTGGTTTTTCTCAATTATGGGTGATTGGTAGTTTGCGCCGCTGGCGCCGCTCATTTTTACGCCATGAAACGGAAATGCAACATGTGCATAAATGGTATGATCTGGCGCTTAGTTATACAGCCCGAGATTATGCACTGGCCGTTGAACTTATTCAGTGCCGCCGTTTGATCAAAGGCTATAGCGACACGCATATGCGCAGTTTTTCAAAATTTGATCGTGTTCTTTCCGGTCTTCCGATGCTTGAAGGCCGGGAAGATGCGGCTGATTGGATCAGACGTTTGCGGGAAAGTGCATTAAAAGATGAAAAAGGCACCGCTTTGGACGGTGCCTTGCAAACGATAGCTTCGTTTTAAATCGAAGCGGAGGCAAAAGGCGGCAGTAGTTCTGCCGCCTGTTGTCATTTCCAGATCAAAGGTAAAATATGATCACGGGTGAGAGGTGCGAGTTCCAGTTCTGAAGCGCTGGCGGCCAAAACCCAGAGCGCATCTTCGATTTCGGCCTGCACTTGAATGGCGCTATCCGTGTTAATCTGAAAGAGTTCAGCCGTAACTGTTGCTCCGGTTTCATTGGCAGCAGGAGCTGAAAAGCAACCAAGATAAACCGGCTCTTCCGGCTTGATCTCAAGCCCTAATTCCTCTTTCAACTCACGGCAAAGGGCAGTCAGCGGCGTTTCGCCAGCGTCTATTTTACCACCCGGTTGCATAAAAGCGGTGGTGCCGCGCTTGCGCACTAAAAGCGTTGCTCCATCAGCACGCATTAATGCTGCGGCTGCGATTTTAATTTCTGTCATCTGTTCGTCTCGTTTTATCCGTGCGCGGAACTTACATTGGCAATAACCGACATGCCAGGCATTAATTTGTCGCTCAATGACTGATTGTCGTCGATCATGATACGCACCGGAATGCGCTGCGCCACTTTGGTGAAGTTACCTGTCGCATTGTCTGCCCGAATGACTGAAAATTCAGAGCCCGTTGCTGGTGCAAAGCGTTCAATCGTGCCGGAAAATTCTTGGTTTTCAAGTGCATCAACAGTGAAAGTAACGCGCTGGCCGGTTTGCATTTTGCTCAGCTGCGTTTCTTTGAAATTGGCAATAACCCATAAATGTTCGGTCACAACTGAGCCGATTTGAGTGCCGATAGAAACATATTGGCCGACACGTCCTGTAACCTCGCCAAGCGTACCATCTGCGGGCGCAATAATCCGCGTATTGGCAAGATCAATCTCGGCAAGTTCCACGGCTGCTTTCGCACTCTCAACATTGGCTTCCAATGAGCGGCGGCTCACAATGGTTGAGTTAAGCTCTTGTTCGGCAATCAAAATGCCCGCTTCAGCCTGATGAACGGCTGCTTGTGCCTGATCAAAGGTAGCCAGATTTTTTTCTGCATCGCTTTGGGTGGCAATGTGGCGGTCAAGCAAAGATTGTGTGCGGTTATGGGCTGTTTGTGCAGAAGCAAGCGCTGCTTTTGCACTCTCTAACGCTGCTTTGGCCGAGACAATTTTGGCTTCGGCAGATTTGCGGCTTTGCTCGGACATGTCAAGCGAGGCTTCTGATGCTTTCAGCGCAGCTTTCGCCTGTTCTGCCTTTTGAATATAGATGCGGTCGTCAATTTTGGCGATCAAATCACCTTTATGGATTTTTTGGTAATCCTGCACCGGTACATCCACCAGATAACCTGCCAGTTGCGGGCTTAAAAGTGTGATCTGGCCACGGACATAAGCGTCATTGGTAGTTTCTGAACCGTCATGAAAGGGCGGTAAGTTCCATGCATAAAGCACAATGAAAATACCGGCCAAACCGATGGCTAAGGCAATATAAGTAGCAATAAAACGAAATATCTTTGACATGGAATAAGCTTCTTTGGGTTTGGCTTTATATTCAGGCCGGGGCGATTTCAGCTATATTTTGCGGGAAAAATTTATGCCTGTTGCGCCATGCAACATGGATGCAGAGACAAGCCAATGCACCAAGCGACAGATAGGCGGTAAACAGAAATGAGTCATTATAAGCCAGCGTATAGGCTTGTTGCTGCACCTGTTTTGCAAGCAGCGATGCACCTTGCAATGATTGCTGGGTTGGGTCGGTAAGCAGTTTGCCATAGTTGCCGCTCAATTGTTTCAGGCGGGTTGCAACCAACGGGTCGGTTGATGACAGCTGCGAAACCAGCCGGAAAGAGTGAAACTGTTCGCGCCATTGCACGAATGTGCCGTATAGCGCACTGCCGAAATAACTGCCGACTTTTTGTGCCGCCAGAAACACAACGATGAAGGACAGAATATAGCTTGGGCCGCGTTTCATAGCAGCTGCCATGCCGATCATCAAAGCAGGAGGCAGGAAAATGCCACCGGCAAAACTGACCATAAACTGACTCAGATACATCTGCTCCGGACGGGTCAGGGATGTTGAAAGGCTGTCCATATAGCTGCCAAGTGCCATCAGCATGAAAGCAATGGCATGGATGGTGGATTCACGCCCCGGCCGCATGAATTTGATACAGACAATGGCGGCTGCAACAGCACCGGCAATGATCGAGAGATAAACACCGGTCAGCTGTTCATTTTGCATCCCGTTAATTCGTAAGAAATTGATTGCGCCGCTGGTCTGCTCAGACAAAATCAGGCGTGAAACCATCAATGTGCCGGTGAAATGGATAATTTCCTTCGAGGCAAGCCAACGAATATCGACCAGATGATTGGTGCGGTTCAGCTCGATCATGGCAAAAATAGCGCCTGATGCGATGCCTATAATGATCAACCAAGCAATCCAGTCCACTTCCGTCCACCAATAAAGCCGGCCGACAGTGAAGGCGACAGCAAAGCAACCCATGGAGATGGCCAAAAAAATATAGCTGACAATATCAAGAAAGCTGATGACCTTGGCGCGTGGCGGTGAAGCCAGCGGCAATATATAGACAAGGCCGAGGCAGATCATGGCGAAACCAAGCTCAACCAGATAGATCGAATATTGCTGGCCGATATCGAGAAGAGAAGGCGAGAGCAGCCCTGTGAGCGGCATCGGAATGATTAAAGCGGTGAGCGCTGTGCAAAGGCCGATGGTCATCTTCTTTGCAGGCGGCAGACATTCCAGCGTATAGAGAAAACCAAGTGAGGTCATCGGCGCCGCGGCAAGCCCTGCCACAAAGCGCAGAGCAAGCGCACTCTCATAGGTTTCCACCCAGAAATGCGCAAAGCAGACGAGGGCATAAACGACAATTGCCACTTCCGCAAAATTACGCAAACCATATTGAGCGCGAATTTTGAATAGCATCAATGTCAGACTGGCATTGGGAAAAAGATAAGCCGCTTGCAGCCATGTGGCTTCGGTTTGGGTAAGCCCCATCGGTCCGGCAATTTGTTGCAGGTTGATGGTGATGAAGCTCATGCCGAAGCCTTGTGTCAGCGCAAGCAAAACACCGGCAAGCATATAAAGCAGGGTGATATGCGTTGGCTTTGGCACAAATCGCGGCGGGGAGGTGGGCGCAGGTTTTGGCGCCGGAGCTGGCTCTGAAGATGCAGCCATATCCGTCGCATCAGATTGTTCAGCAACGGGCTGCTCATTCTGTTTTGTTAGCGCTTCCTCTGCTTTGGCTGTTGCTTCAAGCGGAGGCATCGGTTTTTTCCATATCATCAATATTTGCTGAGATGCGGTCGAAAACCTCAATACATGCCATCAGCTCTTCAGTTTTGATGTTTTGAAACATTTGCTTGCGCATGGTTTCGCCGATGGAGCGGACAAGTTCAGCCTGCTCAACACCATGCGGCGTTAAAACCAGCAGTTTGGCACGGCGATCATTCGGATCAGGATGGCGCTCAATCACCCCGTTTTCTTCCAAACGGTCAAGCAGCCGCACCATGGTTGCCTGTTCCAGCTCCAGCTCAAAAGCCAGCTCGCTTTGCTTCATATAGGGTTTTCTGATTAAGCGCAGCAAAGTGCGTGCGCGCGGATAGGTCAGCCCGTGTTCGGTAACTTTCTTATTAAAAATGGTGCGAATTTTGCGGCTCACTTTGGTGAGCTCTTCGAGAAACTCGGAACTGATCACGGGATTATCCATTGGGGGCTATATATTAGTGTGCTAAGTAATTATAGGAAATAAATAACATGCATAACCGGCAGTTTCAATGCGGGGGTAACAGAAAAAAGCGTGAAAAAGTGCAAACCTCTTTCACGCTTTTGTGTTCTGGTAAATAAAATAGGTTATGAATATCAAATGGTTCAGCGTGATCTAGGTATTCTGATCATGTCTGATAGAAAGCCAAGAAAAGGGTTTTCTAGCGGCTATAGCCCATTTGCTGTGAAAGTTCAGACGCTGCTTTTTGCATGGTGCGTCCTAGCTTTTCTACCATTTCTGTGGTCGCTTCACTCTTCATCAGGCTGATGGCGATACCGGCATTGGCCTGTCCGGTATGATCGCGGATAGCAGCACCAATACAAATCATACCCTCACGGATTTGACCATCATCAATGGAATAACCGCGCTTGCGCGTATCTGCCAGTTCTTGCTGCAACAGGCTGATCGTTTTGACGCTCTTGGCGCTTAATGCCGGTGGCAAGCCATGGCTGAACATGTCGTTTAAAACATCATCCGGCAGTTCGGATAAAAGCATTTTCCCGGTTGCCGTATAGGGGGCGGGCAAGCGCATGCCGATACGGAAAGAGTGTCCGAGCGGCTGATCAGAATTTCGGCAGCCGATATAAACCACCTCGTCATGATCGCGGATGGTTAAAGTGACGGTATAAGGGGCGAGTTCGAGATCTGCGGCAAAATAATTTCGAAAGATCGAGACAATATCCATCTGACCTAAAAAACTGTTTGCCCAGCGCATCGGATGGGCGCCGGTGGTAAAGCGGCCATCATCATTTTTAACCAGCAGATTAAGCTCGGTCATAACGCTTAAAAGCCCGTGAACGGTGCTTTTTGGCAGGCCTGCATGACGGGTGATGTCGGCTGCATTCAATGTGCCGCCAGCACCGGAAACCATGTCGAGAATGGCAACGGCACGTCTGAGAGCGGGCACGGAATCTGTCTGTTTTGGTGTAGTGGTTGCCATTGTGGGTGCAGATCCGGCGCTTGACACGTTCTTTTACTCCTGCCAATTTAGTTCAGGTAATTGATTCAAGTTCAGCTAATTGAACTTTTACAACCGGAGGAGAGAATGGTCAACCTAAAAAATCCGGATCTGCTGCGCGATCGTTGTTTTATTGATGGTCAGTGGTTAGCAGGCACGAAAACCCCGATTGATGTTACAAATCCTGCTAATGGCGAGCTTGTGGGCAAAGTGCCATCCATGCAGGCTAAGGACGTTGAAACTGCAATTGTCGCCGCCGAAAAAGCTTTGCATTCATGGCGCGCAATGGCTGCGAAAGACAGAACTGCAATTTTGCGCCGCTGGTTTGATTTGATGGTTGCCAATGCCGACGATCTGGCTGCAATTATGACAGCAGAACAAGGCAAGCCACTGCCGGAAGCAAAAGGCGAAGTGATTTATGCGGCTTCTTTTGTTGAGTGGTTTGCGGAGGAAGCCAAGCGCATTTATGGCGATACAATTCCTGCACCAACGACCGATAAACGCATTATTGTTTTAAAACAGCCTATTGGTATTTGTGCAGCTATTACGCCGTGGAACTTTCCTGCGGCGATGATCACACGTAAAGCCGCGCCTGCCTTGGCTGCGGGTTGCACCATGATTGTTAAAC
>JAEWHQ010000202.1 GCA_023387715.1 Pseudomonadota bacterium
CGGAACTGCCCCCGCAACTGTAGGCGTTGAGCGTACAACAATAAGCCACTGTGACTGATGTCATGGGAAGGCGTTGTACGTGTTGATACACCAGTCAGGAGACCTGCCGGCAAAAAAACTGTAACGCGGCCCGGACGGGGTGTCCGGGGGGGTGTCGTATGAATTTTGCCACAAGACGCATTGATGCGTCAGCCATTGCCAGCACAGAGAAAACAGCCTTTTGGGCTGTTGTTGAAGCTTGCCTTTGCACCGGCATTCCCTCCCTGTCTTCCGGTCGCCTCATCAACCGGAGACGTTCATGTTACATAAGAAACTGATTGCGGCAGCTTTAACTGCTGTCTGTTTTGCATTGCCTGCACAGGCAGAAACCAGCTATCCGCTGACTTTGAAAAACTGTGGCGTCGATGTGACTTTCGATGCGGCACCTAAAAGCACTGTCAGTGTTGGTCAGGCTGCAACAGAAATTCTTTATTCGCTTGGTCTTGGTGACAAAGTGGTTGGCACCGGTGTTTGGTTTACCGAAGTTCTGCCAGAATATAAAGACCTGAACGCGAAGATTGAACGTCTTGCTGACAATGATCCAAGCTTTGAAGCCATTGTTGCTAAAAAGCCGGAACTCGTCACCGTGCAATATGAGTGGCATATCGGCCCGCAGGGCATCATTGCAACACGCGAACATTTCAAAGATGTCGGCATCCCGACCTATGTTCTGGCGACAGATTGCATGCAGAAAGACAACAGCGTTGGTTCCGACGGCACCCGCAGCGAAATGTTCAAAGTCGAGAATATTTACGCCAGCGTTACCGAACTTTCGCAGATTTTCAACGTTCCTGAAAAAGGCGAAGCACTGGTTGCCGACCTGAAGGCACGTGAAGCTGCTGCTGCTGATAAAGCCAAAGCCCTCGGCGTTTCCGATGCGACTGCTTTGTTCTGGTTCTCATCGGCTGAAATGGACGTTGATCCATATGTTGCCGGTGGCAAGGGCGCACCAGCCTATATGATGGAAAAGCTGAACCTTCGCAATGTCATTGAAAGCGATGAAGAATGGCCGACCGTCAGCTGGGAAACCATTGCGCGCGCTAACCCGACCGTTATCGTGATTGCAGAAATGGATCGACGCCGTTTCTTGGCTGATGATGTCGAGAAAAAGCTTGAATTCCTCAAAAATGATCCGGTTGCCAGCCAGATGGATGCAGTTAAAAACAACCGCATTATCATCATGAACGGCCATGCGATGGACCCGTCAATCCGTAATGTTGCAGCCCTTGAAATGCTGGCTGAAAAACTGACAGGATTTGATCTGAAATGATCACGCGCGCAGCCTCCGGTTCTCAAGGACGCTCGGCCTTTTGGCGGGTTCTGTTTTGGAGCCTGTTGGGGGCTGCCGCTTTGATATTGGCAATCCTGATCGGGGTTGTCGTTGGTGAAACACCTTTGCCGCTCGAAAGTGTGGCAACGGTGTTTGCCAATAATTTATGGGGTGCAACCTATCCGGTTGATCGTATTGATCAGGGTATTATCTGGTCATACCGTTTGCCGCGCACACTTGTGGCGGCGGCCTGTGGCGCAGGGCTGGCATTGTCCGGTGTGGTTTTGCAATCTTTAGTGCGCAATGCATTGGCCGATCCTTATTTGCTCGGTGTTTCTGCCGGTGCCTCTACAGGGGCTGTGGCCGTAACGGTGCTTGGGATTGGCGGTGGTGCTATTGGTATTTCTGCCGGTGCATTCAGCGGTGCCGCTTTAGCCTTTTTGCTGGTTGCAGCCTTGGCGCGCGCAGCTGGTGGCGGCTCGGTTCAGCTGGTGCTTGCCGGTATTGCCGGATCGCAGCTTTTTAATGCTTTAACCTCGTTTTTTATTGCAAAATCAGCCAACGCCGAACAAGCGCGCGGCATCATGTTTTGGTTGCTCGGTAATTTGTCCGGCGTGCGCTGGCCGGATGTGACTTTGGCTGTTCCAGCCGCTTTTTTCGGTTTTCTGGTTTGTTTATGGTTCACCCGCGCAATGGATGCTTTCACCTTTGGCGCTTCGTCAGCTGCCTCATTGGGGATTGCCGTAAGGCGGGTGCAAATTGTGCTGATCGGAGCCACAACATTGATGACGGCGACCATGGTCAGTCTTGTGGGTTCCATTGGCTTTGTCGGTCTTGTTATTCCACATGCCATGCGCTTTGTCGTGGGGCCGCGTCATGGGCGGTTGGTGCCAGCCTCTGCCTTAGCGGGTGCTGTGTTTTTGATTGCTGCTGATATCGCTTCGCGCATTCTTATTCCGGGGCAGGTGGTGCCCATTGGCGTTGTTACGGCTCTTGTCGGCGCACCTGGTTTTGCATTGATCCTTATCAGCAACCGGAGGCGCATATGAGACTGGCTGCGGAAAAACTCGGCTGGGCATCCGGCAGTAAACAGATTGTTTCTGATGTTTCATTTGAGATCAGAGCGGGCGAAAGCTTCGGGCTGATCGGACCTAATGGCTCGGGTAAATCAACATTGTTGCGTTTACTGGCAGGACTTTTGCCGCGAGCACAGGGGCAAGTCATGCTTGATGATGTGCCGCTGAAGCGCCTGACGCGCCGTGAAATTGCGCAACGCATTGCTTTGGTTGAACAAATTGCCGAAACATCAGAAGCATTGCGCGTGCGTGATGTGGTGGAGCTTGGCCGTACACCTTGGTTGTCGGCGCTCTCACCCTATGGCGCACAAGATCTTGCAATCGTTGATGAAGCTTTATGTGCTGTCGATATGCTGCATATGGCGGATAATGATTGGGCAACCTTATCCGGCGGTGAAAGGCAACGCGTCCATATTGCGCGCGCCTTGGCACAACGCCCGAAACTTTTAATCCTTGATGAGCCGACCAACCATCTCGACATCCATCATCAGCTGGCCTTACTGCGCCTTGTCAGCTCATTGCAGGTGACAGTGGTGATGGCGTTGCATGATCTTAATCAGGCCATGGCGTGTGACCGTTTGGCTGTGATGGATGGCGGCCGGATGATTGCTTGCGGCAAGCCTGCCGAGGTGCTGACGCCTGAGCGCATTTCCGGCATTTTCCGTGTTGGGGCAAGGCCGCTGCATGATTGCGCCGACGATAGTATGATTTTTCGCTTTCACCATTTAGAGGAACAGAATTGATGAAACTCGTTGCCGCCTTGCTGGTTAGTTTGATTGCATCTCCTGCACTTGCCGAAACTTGGGAAGTCAAAATGTATAACCGTAATGAGCATGGTTCGATGATTTACGAGCCGGAATATTTGAAAATTGCACCGGGTGACTCTGTTAAATTTGTGAAGTCCCATCCTGGTCACAATGCGGCAACCATTGATGGCATGATCCCTGAAGGGGCAGAACCATTTAAATCTAAAATCAATGAAGAAGACTTTACTATCAGCCTGCCGGTCGAAGGCAGCTATGCGATTAAATGCTCGCCGCATTATGGCATGGGCATGGTGATGCTGATTGAAGTGGGCGAAAATGCACCGGCACCGGTTTTTGAAGCAGATATGCCAAAGCGTGCCCGTGATCGTTTTGAAAAAATCATCGCAGAGAACCGCCCGTAATGAGCAGCAATTACGATCTGAAAGAAGATATTCGTGATTACTGGTCGCGTCGCTCGAAAAGTTTTGATCGGGCTTTTGGTCACAAAATTGAAAAAGGGCTGGAAGCGGAAGCATGGGCGCAGCCGATGCGTGATCATTTGGGAAAGGCGCCAAAACGCGTGTTGGAACTGGCCTGCGGCACCGGCGAAGTGACAAGGCTGGTGCATGATCTTGGTCATGATGTGACGGCGCTTGATTTTTCGGAAGATATGCTGGCGGTCGCACGTTTAAAACATGCAGGCAAAGACCGCTTGCGCTTTTTGTTGGCTGATGCCGGTCAAACGATGGAAGCGGCAGACAGCTATGATGCTATTTTGTGTCGCCATCTGGTTTGGACATTGGTGGAGCCGGAGGAGGCATTTGCTGATTGGTTC
>JAEWHQ010000266.1 GCA_023387715.1 Pseudomonadota bacterium
TTATATGTGGGCAGGCTCGCATCACCTCCATTACACCGCTTTGCCGCATTGGGTGCAAACGCTCGGCATGACCTTTTCTATTGTGCTTCTGGTTCCCTCATGGGCATCGGCAGGCAATGCGCTGGCAACCCTCAATGGTGCCTGGGGCAAGGTTCGCGATGATGCAACATTGCGCTTCATGATGGTGTCGGCAGTTTTCTATGGGCTGACCACCTTTGAAGGCTCTTTCATGGCCATCCGTTCGGTTAATTCCCTGTCGCACTATACGGACTGGACTGTCGGGCATGTGCATGTGGGGGCGCTGGGCTGGGTCGCAATGATCACTTTCGGCTCGTTTTATGCACTGGTGCCATGGATGTGGAAGGTGAAAACGATGTATTCGCCTAAGCTCATTGAGGTGCATTTCTGGCTCGCGCTGACCGGCACCTTTATCTACATTTTCGCGATGTGGAATTCAGGCATTATTCAGGGTCTAATGTGGCGTACTTATAATGAAAGCGGCACGCTCAGCTATTCATTTATCGAGAGTATGGAAGCCATGCATCCTTATTACATCGCGCGTGCGGTGGGTGGTTTGTTCTTCCTCAGCGGTGCAGCCGTCTGTGCCTATAATATCTGGATGACGATCCGCATGGCGCGGCAGAATGCAGCAAGTGATCATTTGTCTGCCGATGTGCCAGCCCATGCCGTTTCCTTGCAGGCGGGGGAATGAACATGCCGAAACTGCACAAAAAACTGGAAAGAAGTGCCATCGGCTTTGTTGTTGCCATTATTGTTGTGGCCTCTATCGGTGGTTTTGTTGAAATCGCACCGCTTTTCACTATCAATGAAACGGTGGAAGACGTGCCTGATATGCGCGTTTACACACCACTGGAACTGGCAGGCCGTAATATTTACATCCGCGAAGGTTGCTATGCCTGCCACTCGCAAATGATCCGAACATTGCGCGATGAGGTGGAGCGTTACGGGCCTTATTCATTGGCAGTGGAATCTTCTTATGATCATCCGATGCTGTGGGGCTCAAAACGTACAGGCCCTGATCTGGCGCGGCTGGGGGACAAATACACCGATGCATGGCATGTGGCGCATTTGATCAACCCGCGTGATGTGGTGCCGCAATCTGTGATGCCGCGTTATGGCTGGTTGATGAAAAATTCGCTGCGGATTGATGATCTATCCAACCATCTGGCAGCGCAGCGCGCAGTTGGCGTGCCCTATACGGATGCGATGATTGCCAATGCCGAAGCGGATGCTTACGGACAGGCTCACCCTAATAGTTCGCGTGCTGAAGGCGTTGCCGAACGCTATGGCGAAAACACCAATATCCGTGTTTTTGACGGTGATGAAGAACGCCTGACGGAGATGGATGCGCTTGTGGCTTACCTGCAAATCTTAGGCAAGCTGACAGATGCCGCGCATGTGGAAGCAGCGGAAAGATTGGAGGAAAATCATGGAAATTAGTCATGAATTTTTCGTCGCCTTCTCGAAAAGCTGGGGCCTGTTTTATCTGATTGCGATGGGCATTGGTGTGCTGATCTACGCTTTGCGCCCTGCTAATCAGCAACAGTTTCAACGGGCAAAACACAGCATCCTAGATCAAGACGATCGTCCAAAGGCATAGTCGGGGCATTGTTATGGCAATTAAAAAACTGGATCCGGTGACTGGTCAGCACACGACCGGTCATGAGTGGAATGGTATTGAGGAATTGGATAATCCGGTTCCGCGTGTCGTAAAATTCTTCCTGATCGTGACGACGCTCTTTGGCATTGTTTATTGGGTGTTGATGCCTGCATGGCCGTTGGGTGTTACTTATACCAAAGGTCTGCTGGGCATTGATCAGCGCGATACGGTGACACAGAAAGTACAACAAGCCGCTGTTTCCCGCTCTGTCTGGATGAACCAGATCGCCGAGAAAGACTTTGCCGATATTTTGGCTGATACCGGTTTGATGGCCCATGTGGAGGCCACCGGCCGCACGCTTTTCGCTGATAACTGTTCGGTCTGCCATGGTACTGGCGGAACCGGGGGGCCCGGCTTTCCTAACCTCACGACTTCCAGCTGGTTGTGGGGCGGAGAGCCGGATGCCATTGCCGAGACAATTCGTGTCGGGATTAATTCCTCTCATCCTGAAACACGCATGTCTCAAATGCTGGCTTTCGGGCAGGATGATGTGTTGCAGCGCAACGAAATTATGGATGTCGTTGCTTATGTGCGCTCATTATCCGGCTTGGAACCAGCTGAAAAAGAGCCTGAAAAGGTCACTGCAGGTGAAGCGATTTTTGCTGAAAATTGCGCCGCCTGTCACGGTGATGATGCGACCGGCAGCACCGATGTGGGTGCACCGGATCTGACCGATGAACACTGGATTTATGGCGGCGGCCTGCAATCGGTTTATACGTCCGTTTATTCCGGCCGTCAGGGGCAGATGCCTGCCTGGGAAGGGCGTTTTACTCCGGCTGAAATCAAGCTTTTGACGGCCTATGTCAGTACGCTCAGATTGGGGGCGCCATGACAATATTGGTGCCGAAAATCCGCAATCCATGGCGCGTAACAGGATTGTTGATCGCGTTCGCAGTGGTGGTGCTGTTTGTCGTCGCCAATGCGCATTTGATCCATGTTGCACAAAAATCGCAACCGGATTGTGTCCCTCATGCCAAATCAGGCAGCGACGGCGCACATCGTGCCGCACGCTCCTCCTGTTGAAGGAGTAATCATTATGATGATTGAACAATTGGAGATGTCCGAGCCGCCATTGGTTGGCAGTCGTAACCGTCATTTGCCCGCAACTGCCGCCTTTGGCTGGCTTGCCGCCGGATGGCGCGATTTATGGCAATATCCAGTAGGCAGCCTGATTTATGGTGTGCTGGTGTTTGCAGTTTCCATTGCTGTTGTTTGGGGGCTGTTGCGCTTTCATCTGGATTACATCCTTTTTCCGGCTATCTCAGGTTTTATGGTCATCGGCTCTTTATTCGCGATCGGACTTTATCAAAAGAGCCGTGATTTAGAGGAGGGCAAGCCGACAAGCTTTGCGCGTATTCTGATGGTGCGGGCTGCTTCCGGCTCACAGCTGTGGTTCACCGGTGTCATTTTATGTGGCCTTTTGCTGCTATGGATGCGCGCGGCGGTGATTATTTATGCGCTTTTTTTCGGTCTTAATCCTTTCCCGGGTGTGGAAGGTGTGGTGAAAATGCTTGCAACCACCCCTGAAGGCTGGGGCCTAATGGTGTCAGGCATCAGTGTTGGCGGGCTTTTTGCCGCTTTTGGTTTTGCCATCAGCATGTTTGCCATTCCGATGTTGCTGGCAGAAGAAACCGATTGTTTTACCGCGATGGGTACCAGCATATCGCTTGTCTGGAATAATTTGCACGTAATGCTGGTTTGGGGCGCGATTGTCGTTGCGCTTTTTCTGCTTAGCTGTGCCACCGGCTTTTTAGGCTTGATTGTGATTTTTCCGCTTTTGGGGCATGCCAGCTGGCATTGCTATAAGGCAATCAGATGACTTGTTGTTCGGCTGTTGATGCTGCTTCTCTGCCAGATATAACAAGCGCGCTTGTGGAAGAACAATTAATGGTCAGCCGTGAAGTGCGGCCCGGCATTCGTGAAAGCGAATTGTCCGTCACAGGCATTCATTGCGCCAACTGCATCCGCGCCATTGAAAGCGGCATGATGAAGCTAAATGGCGTGGAAAGCGTGCGGGTCAACCTTTCCACCAAACGCGTCAATGTGCATTGGCAGGTTAAGCAGGCACCTGATCTGATAGCCGCTTTGACGCGGATTGGCTTTGCCGGCAATTTCACCGAACCGGAGCGCAAAGCGCGTGATCCAGAGCTCCGTCGTCTGGTCTTGGCGCTGGCGGTTGCCGGTTTTTGTTCAATGAATGTAATGATGTTTTCGGTTGGTGTCTGGGCGGGTGCAGATCCGGCCACTCGCCATGCATTTCACTGGATATCGGCATTTATCGCACTGCCATGTGTGCTTTATTCGGGGCGCATTTATTTTCACTCGGCATGGACCGCATTGCGGCACGGGCGCACCAATATGGATGTGCCAATTTCCATCGGCGTTATTCTGGCCTATCTGCTTAGCCTTTATGACACGATTTATAATGGCCCGCATGCCTATTTCGATGCAGCCACATCGCTGCTTTTCTTCCTGCTGATTGGCCGCACATTGGATTATATGATGCGTGAAAAAGCACGCAGCGCAGTTGAAGGGCTGATGAGGCTGGTGCCCAATGGTGCGACCATTGAAACTGATGATGGCAGACGTTCTTATTTGCCGATAGACCAGATCAAAACCGGTATGCGTATTGTGCTGGCGGCTGGCGACCGTGTGCCGCTTGACGGCGAAATTGTCGAAGGTGTTTCTGAATTGGATTGCGCGATTGCAACCGGTGAAAGTGCGCCCAGACATGTGTTTACGGGGATGAGCGTTCAGGCAGGCATGCTTAATTTGAGCGCACCATTGATTGTCAAAGCAACGGCAACCGTCAAAACGTCATTTCTTGCGGAAATGGTTAGACTGATGGAAGCTGCCGAAGGCGGACGTGCGCGGTATCGGCGAATTGCTGACCGTGCGGCAGAGCTTTATTCGCCGGTTGTGCATACGGTCGCCTTTGCTACTTTTCTTGGCTGGTTTATTGCTACGGGTGATTGGCATCAGGCAATTACGATTGCAATTGCAGTGTTGATTATCACTTGTCCTTGCGCGCTTGGCCTTGCCGTGCCGATTGTGCAGGTTGTTGCTGCGCGGCGTTTGTTTGAAAATGGCATTTTGGTTAAAGACGGCTCAGCCATTGAGCGGATGAATGCGATTGATACGGTTGTTTTTGACAAGACCGGCACGCTGACTTTGGGCAAGCCAGTTGCTGCTATGATGCCGGTGATGGTTGATAAGCTTCATATTGCAGCAGCAATGGCGCGACAGTCCAGACATCCTTATTCAAAAGCGATTGCTGCACAACTTCACGCGATGCCTGACGATATTTCTTTAGGACAGATCAGCGAGCAATCAGGTTTGGGGATGGAAGCGCGCATTGGCGCTGATCTTTACCGTTTAGGGCGGGCAGAATGGGCGCTTGATGCTGATGAATTGGCGGATAATGCCGGCACTGTTTTTTCATGTAATGGCAAACTGGCGGCCTCTTTTTTCTTTGAAGATATTTTGCGCCCTGATGCAGCGCAAACCGTTGAAATGTTGCAAAAAGCGAATGTAAAAATTGTGCTACTCTCCGGTGATGAAGAAAAAGCGGTTGCTCGTGTTAGTGATGATCTCGACATTGATGATTTTGCCGCGCGTTTATTGCCAGCGGACAAGGTCGCGCGCTTGAAGCAATTGGAAGCGCAAGGGCACCGCACATTGATGGTGGGGGATGGTCTTAATGATGCGCCGGCTTTGGCGTCGGCTTATGTATCAATGGCGCCCGCAAGTGCGGCGGATATTGGTCGCAATGCGGCTGATTTTGTCTTTCTGCACAAAAGCCTTGGTGCTGTGACCGCGGCTTTATCAATTGCACAAGGCGCTGCCAAACTGGTGCGGGAGAATTTCGCTTTGTCTATTCTTTACAATGCCATTGCGCTGCCGATTGCAATTGCTGGCTATGTCACGCCGCTGATTGCTGCCCTTGCTATGTCGGTTTCATCGATAATGGTGGTTGGTAATGCGCTGCGTTTGAAAACAGGGCGTGTGCAAAGGGTGACAAGGCAGGCGCGCTCTGGCGCAAAGGTTTTAAGATGAGCAGCCTTATTTTTCTGATCCCGATTGCATTGATTTTAGGCGGGGTCGCCTTGGCTGCTTTTTTCTGGACGCTCAATAATGGTCAATATGAAGATATGGAGGGTGCAGGCCACCGTATCTTTATTGATGATCAGGATGAAACAATTTCTGAGCCATGAGAAAAGCGCTGACGATAAATATGCGGGTTTTATGTTTGGGTTGTAATGGTTTTGGCTAATACTGATACTTTTTTGATGTGTGCTATATTGGCTTTATTCATTGTTTGATCATTTAAAATATGGCTTTCACTGAGAATTCGTCACGTAGGAACTAACATTATCAGCCGCAAGCTGAGTGTTTATCCATACAGACGCTTGGCTCAGAACAGAGTTCATATGATTTTGCCCTTGTGGGTCATTCATGCCATGATCATGGCCAGAGAGTTCCCAATAAGTCAGATTGCAACGGTTCTTCTGTTGAAAAGCTTCAACCGCTTGGCGGGCACTTTGAGCCGGCGCAGACGTATCGGCACTGCCATGCAACAATAAAATAGGTGCATTGATCTTTAGCATGTCATCAAGTGCTTTATAATCAATGGAATTTGCCCAATATTTATAGCTGTAACCAAAAAGCATTTTATCGCTATTTTTGTTTTCTCGGACATCCTTGAATAGTGCATCAATATCAGGCCGTTGGGCTTCCGGTACGTTTTTTTGCTCCATATCCATCAAAATAGATGCTTTTACCTGTTCGCCAAAGGTCATGCCACCGCCTGTTGAAATAAGGATGACACCACTGGTCGAAATGCGCGAGGCGACGCGCACGGCGATGTCGCCGCCTTCTGAACCGCCTAGCAGGACAAGGCGGCCACTCCACCATTTCGCATCAGCCAATTCTTTGAAAACTTGCAAGTAATCAGCGACACGTTGATCATGTGTGCTGTTTTGATGGTACTCTGGCGGGCAATCTTGAAAATATCCTTCTTCAGTTTCAGCCTGATAATTGGGATGGATGCCGTATTTTTCTACTGTAAGACTGGCAAAATCGCCAAAAGCAGAGCGTATCATCTGCATGTTTTTATTGCGCGTTGTTGGCTCGCAACCAGAGCCTTGCATCAAAACAATCAGATCAGCTTTACCTGACGATTTTTCCGGCATGTCTAAAGACCAGTAAATGGTGCTTTTATCAGGGCGCTTTGTTTCATGCATTACAGCACTGGCATTGAGTGGCAACATCAACAGGCTAAAGGCTGCTGCCATGACTGTGCTGAAAATTTTAAAATGCATTGTAAAGCTCCTCAAGGATGTGTGAAAGCTCATCTAAATTTACTGCGGCAATAATGTGTTTTCGCTTGCTGAAAAACGCTAAAATGACAAATCGCTCGTTCTATTATGCAAATTTAAAGCGTTTTAGAATAAGAAATAGTCAGCAATTTGTATTTCTTTGTTTTTGTAAATCAACACCCGCCAATAAAATGCCTGCTGGTGATAACCAACTGAAAAATAAGTAGATATTTAAACTCAGATTTATCATTCAGAAATGATTGAAGTCAGATATTTTCTATTTTGTAGAAAAATAAAATGAATTAGTGAACTTAATTAAATAATTTTTAGCTT
>JAEWHQ010000283.1 GCA_023387715.1 Pseudomonadota bacterium
ATCAACATATGCACGCCCGGGATCAGATGCGAACCCATTTCCATAATGAAGACCGGCAAGGTCAGCAGCACAGCTAGCAAAGTTTGACGCTGTAAAGTCTGCGCTTCTTTTTCGCGTTTTTGGGCGCGCATTTCACCAACAGATTGCTTGGCGGCAACATCAATTTCACGCGCCTGATAGCCAGCTTTTGCCACCGCTTCGATCAGCTTATGAGTGTTTACCCGCGCAGCATCAGCCATAATCTGCGCCCGCTCAGTGGCAAGATTAACGCTGGCTGATGCAACGCCGTCAACGGCTTGCAAGGCACGTTCAACAGTGCCGACACAAGAAGCGCAGGTCATGCCTTCAATATTCAAATCAAACTTTTGTGACGCAGCGGACGCTGCCGAAGTGGCAGCAGGTTTGGCGTCTGACTGGCATGTTTGCGCATTAGCAGCCTTTTTAGAGCCACAACCGCAACCAGAGCTTTTTGGCGCTTCCACCGGCTTTTGCTCATCAATCAGCTCGGCTTTATAACCTGCTCCGCCGATGATTTTCACTAAATCATCAGCCGTAATTTTGCTGTCATTCACCTCAATATGGGCGCGCTCCGTCATCAGATTGACGGTTGCTTTTGCCACACCTTCAGTGCCTGTCAGTGCGCGCTCCACACGCCCCACACAAGAGGCGCAGGTCATACCATCTACATTGAAATTATACTTTGTTAACAAGGCATTGCCTGTTAACTGCCCGCCATTATTCTGGCTCATAGGATATCTCCTGCCACATCATTGTGCCTATGCAATCAACAGTTTTCAAGAACAACAGTGATTCTCAAAAACAACCGCATAAGCAGTTCATCATGGCACTTAAACTAAGGCTTCCCATCATTGGAAGGTCAAGCACTTTTTTGAAGAAAAAATACGAGTGAAATTTTGAGCGATTTTGATGCTTTTCGCACGGGCTTGACCAATCTGATTTTAAATTCTACTCATGTGGCCAGCAAATATTCGTTGGGGTGTCGAAAGACTGAGAGGCGTGTCAAGCGCTAACCCATTGAACCTGATCCGGGTAATACCTGCGTAGGGAACGGAATTTGGCGCGTCACGTACGGGCGTAATGGGAATTGGTCTGAACAACAGGCGAATTTTCTAATAGAAGCAAAATACAAGCTTCAGCCAGTCATGATGTTTCACTTTCTGTTCAGAGAAGAGAAACGACATGACGAGACGGTTAGCTACATCTTCCACTATCAGTTCAGTTCCGATCTGCGTGACCATTGCTGGCTCTGACAGCAGCGGCGGTGCCGGTATTCAGGCCGATTTGAAAGCCTTTTCCGCGCTTAAAACCTATGGCGCCAGTGTCATCACCGCTATCACCGCGCAAAACACCTGCGGTGTCAGCGATGTGATGGATATGACACCAACAATCATTCGCGGTCAGATGGATGCAGTCTTTAGCGATCTGAAAGTCGATACGGTAAAAATCGGCATGCTCTCGCAACCCGAAACCATTGAAACCGTAATGGAAGGCTTAAAACACTTCCAAGGGCCGGTCGTGCTTGATCCGGTGATGGTAGCCAAATCCGGCAATCGCCTGCTCAGTGAAACCGCCATTGATGTATTGCGTCAAAAACTGATCCCGCTGGCAACGCTGATAACGCCCAACCGTCCCGAAGCTGCCTGTCTGCTGGATATGGATGAAGCGCAAAGCGATGATGAAGCCGAAGCACAAGGCCGCGCACTTCTGGCACTTGGTGCTAAGGCAGTTTTGATGAAAGGCGGCCATGCGGAAGGTGAGGTTTGCACCGATCTCCTCATCACTCCTGATCAGCCGACACTTGCCATTTCTGCCCCGCGCATCCACACTAAAAACACCCATGGCACCGGCTGCACATTATCGGCGGCACTCGCGGCAAAGCTTGGATACGGGCTAGGTTTAACTCAAGCTTTTCAGGAAGCGCATGATTATCTGCATCAGGCAATTTTGGCCGCTGATCAGTTAAAGATCGGCAGCGGTCACGGCCCCGTTCACCACTTTTATGATTTGTGGGCTAATCCTGCACAGGTAGTGCCATGAAAATCACCATTATCGGCGCCGGAGTGGCTGGCCTAACGGTTGCTGCTGAACTCAATGCCCAAGGCCATGATGTGGAAGTGATTGCGCTAAGTGAGCGCATTGGCGAAGATGCCTGCTCATGGTTTGCCGGTGGTATGCTGGCGCCATGGTGTGAGGGTGAAAGTGCACCCGAACAAATCGTGCGTCTCGGCCAGCAAGCGCTCGACTGGTGGGAACATCATGTCAGCGGTGTGGAGCGACGCGGCACATTGGTGCTTTCTCACACCCGCGATGCCAGCGAATTACGCCGTTTTTCGCGCCGTACCAGCCATCATGAATTAATCGATACACCTCGGATTGAAGAACTCGAGCCTGATCTTGGCAATCGCTTCAACCAAGGCTTATTTTTCGAGCATGAAGGCCACCTCAACCCGCGCCGCGCTTTGCTGGAACTGGCCGAAAATTTGCGCCAAAAAGGTGTGCGCTTTCAGCTTGGAACCGATGCAGACACCGTTAAAACCGACAGTGATCTCACCATTGATTGTCGCGGGCTTCGGGCGCAGGACGCTTTAAGCGATCTGCGCGGTGTCAAAGGCGAAATGCTGATGATCCGCTCGCGCGACATTAACCTCACCCGCCCTGTGCGTCTGCTGCATCCGCGCATTCCGCTCTATATCGTGCCGCGTGGGGATGGTGTGCATATGGTGGGCGCAACAATGCTGGAAACAGAAGCCAGCCCGCATATCAGCCTCCGCTCCACCTTGGAACTTTTGGGCGCGGCCTATGCGCTGCACCCCGCATTTGCTGAAAGTGAAGTGCTGGAAACCGGCGTCGATGCCCGTCCTGCCTTTAACGATAACTTACCCAAAATACGCCGCCAAGGCACCAAGCTTTATGTCAACGGCTTTTACCGGCACGGATTTCTCATGTCTCCGGCGCTTGCTAAAAAAGTGGCTGAAGCCGTTGCAAATCCGCAAAACATGCCTGAGCTCATGGAGTACTCCTCATGAATATTTCTCTGAACGGCCAAATCCACCAGACCAGCGCCAGCAACTTAAACGAATTACTCGCTGAGATTGATTTGAGCGATGCAGTGGTAGCGACCGCTCTCAATGGCGAATTTGTCAGCGCTGACATGCGTGCACAAACACTACTTTCCGCCGGTGATCAGATTGAAGTTCTGGCGCCTATGCAAGGAGGGTAACATGCTCAAACTCTATGACAAAACAGTCACCAGCCGTTTGCTGTTGGGCACTGCCCTTTATCCTTCACCTGCCATTTTAAGCGACGCGGTCAAGGCATCCGGCACAGAAATTGTCACCGTATCCCTGCGCCGTGAAAGTGGCTTTGAGCGTGCGGGACAAAGCTTCTGGTCATTGATTAAAGAACTGGGCATGCATGTTTTGCCCAATACCGCCGGATGCCATACAGCCCGCGAAGCCGTTACCACCGCTCAAATGGCGCGCGAGATTTTTGGCACATCATGGATCAAGCTGGAAGTGATCGGCGAGCAGGACACATTGCAGCCTGACCCCTTCGGGCTGGTGGAAGCAGCGCGCATTCTGGTCAATGAGGGTTTTGAAGTTTTCCCTTATATGAACGACGATCTGGTCGTTGCCGAAAAGCTGCTGCAAGCCGGATGCAAAGTGCTGATGCCGTGGGGCGCGCCGATTGGTTCGGGACGCGGCCTCAACAACCCCTATGCTTTAAAAACCTTGCGCGCACACTTCCCCGATATTCCGCTGATTGTTGATGCCGGTATCGGCGTTCCCTCCCATGCCGCACAGGCAATGGAACTGGGTTATGACGCGGTGCTACTCAACACAGCCGTGGCCAAGGCCGGTGATCCGGTTCGCATGGCCAAAAGCTTTGCGCTTGCCGTTGAAGCGGGACATCTGGCGGCAGTAGCCGATCCGATTGAACCGCGCGACATGGCAGCGCCTTCCACACCTTTGATGGGAAAGGCATTTTTCTAAAATGGCACTTCATCCTTTTTATCCGATTTTCGACAGCGCTCAATGGTTGGAACGTCTGGTGCCGCTTGGTATCAAATTGGTGCAATTGCGCGTCAAAGATAAAACTTTACCTGAATTGCGCGCAGAAATCCGTGCTGCCAAAACCATTTGTGATGCGCATCAATGCCAGCTTATCGTCAATGATTATTGGCAGCTCGCCATTGATGAAGGTTGCGATTACATCCATCTCGGTCAGGAAGATTTGGATGAAGCTGATATTGCGGCCATCCGCGCAGCCAATCTCAAACTTGGCGTCAGCACCCATAATGAAAAAGAGCTGGAACGCGCATTAGCGCTTAAACCTGATTATATTGCGCTTGGGCCTGTCTATCCGACCATTTTGAAAAAGATGATCTGGGAGCCGCAAGGCTTGGAACGTGTCCGTATCTGGAAAGATAAAGTGGCAGACATGCCGCTCGTCGGCATTGGCGGCATCAGCCTTGATCGCGCTACCGGTGTTTTTGCGCATGGTGCAGATATTGTTGCGGCAGTCACTGACATCACGCTCAATGCCAGCCCTGAACAGCGCGTGCAGGAATGGCTGAAACTGACGGAAGCTTATGTAAAATGAGCCGCTACGCCAGACAGATCATTGTGGAAGAGATGGGCATCGAGCGCCAAAAGCGCTTGGAAAATGCACATGTTCTCATCATTGGTGCGGGGGGCCTTGGCTGTCCGGCGCTCAATTATCTGGTCGGCGCCGGTGTTGGCCATATCACGCTTGTTGATGATGATATTATCGAACGCAGCAACCTGCATCGCCAGCCGCTTTATGGCGAAAAGGATTTAGGCCGCAAGAAAGCCGAAGCCGCCCGCGATCGTCTGCATGATCTTAATCCGGAGGTGACAGTGACGGCGAAAACCACGCGCCTCACCCCCGCCAATGTGGATGCACTGTTGCAAGACGCCGATATCGCGCTTGATTGCGCCGATAGTTATGCGGTGACCTATATTCTGTCTGATGCCTGTAAACATTTGCAAAAACCGCTGATCTCGGCTTCCGCCTTAGGATTAAGCGGCTATGTCGGCGGCTATTGCGGCACGGCTGAAAATGGGGCGCCATCGGTGCGCGCACTTTTTCCTGACCTGCCGAAAAACCTTGCCACCTGCGCCAGTGCCGGTGTGCTGGGGCCACTGGTCGGAACACTTGGCACCATTCAGGCGCAAATGGCCATTGCCGCGCTCACTGATATGTCGCCCTCGCCTTTGGGGCAGATGGTGACGGTCAATTTAAGCCAATATGGTTTTCGCAGCTTTCGCTTTGACAAAGCGCCGGAACCCAAAGAGGTTCCCTTTGCCTTTATCGCGCCGGAACAGCTTTTGCCCGATGATGTGCTGATTGAACTGCGCGATACAACCGAAACACCGCAAAGCCTGCGTGATGATGCTTTGCGTTATTCAACGCAGGATTTCTTAGAAAACCGCGTTGATCTTGCCACTGATAAACGTGTTGCTTTGTGCTGCCGCTCCGGCCTTCGGGCATGGCGCGCAGCCAGTGCCTTACGACAAATCTTTTCCGGCCACATCGTTCTTGTTGCTGCCGGAGATAGTTCACCTCCATCCCCTTCAGTTCAATAACGGAGAGATAGAATGTTCCGCAAATTTGGCTTTGCTGCGCTTTTGAGCGCCACGGTTCTGCATGCCCCTATGATGGTTTCAACCGCCTTGGCAGATGATAAATTATCCCTCATCCTCGACTGGTATGTGAACCCCGATCACGGCCCGATTATTGTCGCTGACAAACTTGGTTTTTTCAAAGATAACGGCCTTGATGTGGAAATCATTGCCCCCGCCGATGCAGCCACCCCATCGCGGCAAGTGGCAGCAAAACAGGCCGATCTCGCTGTTTCCTATCAGCAGCAATTGCACCTAGATGTACATGAAGGCCTGCCGCTCATTCGTGTCGGCACGCTTGTGGACACACCACTCAACTGCTTGGCCGTGCGTGATGACGGCTCGGTCAATGAGATCACTGATCTGAAAGGCAAAAAAATCGGCTTTTCGGTTGCAGGCGTTGAAGAAGCAGTGATGAGCACCATTTTGAGCCGTCACGGCATGAGCAAAGATGATGTTGAAATGATCAATGTCAATTTCTCGCTCTCGCCTGCCTTAATGTCAAAACAAGTGGACGCGGTCATTGGTGCCTATCGTAATGTCGAATTGAACCAGATGGATATTGAAGGCGTGAAAGGCAAATGTTTCTTCGTCGAAGAACAGGGTGTGCCAGCCTATGACGAGCTGATCTATGTCGCCAATGCAAGTGATTATGATGCCGATAAAATCAGCCGCTTTTTAACCGCTGTCGAAAAGGCTGCCAATTATATCATTAATCACCCTGAACAGGCTTATGAAACCTATGTTTCTTATAGTCCTGAACTGAAAGACGAGCTGAACAAGCGCGCCTGGAAAGACACTTATCCGCGCTTTGCCCGCACCCCTGCCGCTTTTGATTATGGCCGCTACAAGCGTCAGGAAGCTTTTCTTTTTGAGCACAAACTCGTGACCGAAATCTTTGGCGTCGAGAAGCTTGCTGTTGATGTGAATGCGGAAAGGAACCAGTAATGTTGAAATCCCACAATCTGCCAAAGCCGGATTATTCTTCCAAAGTGTTTAACGCTTTGCGTGAAGCAGCAAGCCAGGAGTGGAATGACTATATTGACCACGCTTTTGTGCGCGGTATGGCCGACGGCACTTTGCCAAAAGCATCGTTTCTGCATTATCTGGTGCAGGATTATGTTTTCCTGCGCCATTTTTCCCGTGCATGGGCGCTGGGTGTGGTGAAATCCACCACCTTGCAGGAGATGAAACACTCAGCAGCAACCGTTAACGGCCTCATCCATGTGGAAATGCCGCTGCATATCAAGATTTGCGCCCGCGAAGGCATCAGCGAAGAAGAACTGTTCAACGCTGAAGAAGAAGCGGCAAACCTTGCCTATACCCGCTTTGTCTTGGATGCCGGACAATCCGGTGATTTCCTTGATCTGTTGGTAGCGCTGCTGCCTTGCGTGCTGGGCTATGGCGAAATTGGCCTGCGACTGGCTGCAACGCAGGCTGACAGCACCCCTTATCAGGAGTGGATCGATACTTATGCCGGCGAAGAGTTTCAGGCACTTTGCCAGCTTGGCGGTGAATTGCTCGAACATGCAGTTGCCAACCGTCTAGGCGACAATTTTGAAGCAAGCCCTCGTTGGCCGCAGCTTTGCCGCACTTTTGCAACTGCCACCAAGCTGGAAGCCGGTTTCTGGCAGATGGGCCTGAAAGGTAAATAAACCAAGGAAAATAGCAGATGAACAACCGGCCCGTAGCATTGAAAACGTCACGCAAATTACTGCCGGATGGTGTCATTTCTGCCCTCACAGCCCTGCTGCTGTGGCAGGGATTGATCTGGCTTTTTGCAATACCGCGTTTTATTTTGCCCGGGCCGGTTGATGTTATCATTGCCTTTTATGACAATATTGAACTGCTGATCCCGAATGCTCTCATCACATTTGGCGAGATTTTATCCGGCCTGTTTTTAGGCAGTTTTATCGGCATTATTGCAGCGATTGCGCTGATGCTGTCTCCGCTGGCACAGCGCATTGTCTTGCCGATGTTAATTTTTAGCCAGACCATTCCAATCTTTGCGCTGGCTCCCATTCTCACCTTATGGCTTGGCTATGGTGTCGGCTCCAAAATTGCCATCACTGTGCTGATGATTTTCTTCCCCGTCGTTTCCACTTTTCTGGATGGTTTACGTCGTACCGATCAAAGTCTGCTGGATGCAGCGGCTATTTTAGGTTCAAACCAGTTCTCAACCTTGTTTCGGGTGCGCATTCCGGCAGCGTTCCCGTCTCTTGCCTCTGGTTTAAGCCTTGCCGCCGTTTATGCGCCCATTGGTGCTATTATTGGCGAATGGGTGGGTGCATCTAAAGGGCTCGGCTATTTAATGCTGCTTGCCAATGGCCGTGCCAAAACAGATCTGATGTTCGCAGCCCTGTTTATTCTGGTGATCTTCACTTTGATCCTGCACAAAGTGATTGCCCATTTTGCCAGAAAACTGGCAGTCTGGCCGCAGAAACCTTAAATCCTCATGTGACATATTTAACACAGACAGGCTATTGCAATCATCTCGCCGAAACTAACCTCTTGGCGGGTTAAGCGAATTCCATTACCTTTTAAAAATTATTCACGCGCACAGGAGGTATAAAAATGTTTATTGCACGTTTTTCCGCACTACCTCGCGAGCCTCTTGGCTCTCGCAGCGCGCGTACACCGGTTTACGCTTTTAATTATTGACCCATTAAAGCCTATACACCGCGCCGGAAGACTCGAGTTGCAGAGCACCATTCCGGCTCATTCTCCTAAAATACGCTCAAACTTATAAAACAGACGTCCGAAATACGGCCCGACCCGTTTGCCGCTATTGCCCTTCACGTTCGTTTGTTTGGCTTAAAAACCGATTTTCACAATTCATGCCGCGCAGTTTATTATCAGGCTGTCGCTGCATCTCATTCATAAGGTTCGCGCATGAGGATAAGGCATGCGTGAAAAATCTCATGTCACGATTACGTCTTGATTTTCGAGGGCCGGCCTTCCGCAATGTCCTCAAATACACCTTCCGGCAATGGAAAAACCAGCCGGTCAGAATTGCATTGATGCTTGCCGGTATGATGCTGGCAACGATCGCAGACGTTTTAACACCGCTCTATTCCGGCAAGCTCGTTGACGCACTCGCCAATGATGTTTTGAGCAAAAATGATGCGTGGAGCGCCGCTATTTCTGCTCTTGTCATCCTTTTGGCCTTAGGCGGCATGGCCTTGGTTATGCGTCAGCTTACCTTCTATGTCATTACTGATTTCACCTTGAAAATCATGAGTGACATGGCACAAAGTGCCTTCTATCGCCTGCAGCGTTTTTCCACCGACTGGCACGCCAACTCCTTTGCCGGCTCGACAGTGCGTAAAGTAACGCGTGCGATGTGGGCGGTGGATTTGCTCAATGACACTCTGCTGGTAGCACTGTTTCCGTCCCTTGTCATGCTGGTGGGCTCCACTGCATTGCTGGCATGGTACTGGCCGATGATGGGGCTGATTGTTGCCATTGGCTCAATCCTGTTCATCATCTGCACGGTCATCATCTCACTGGGCATTGTGGCACCTGCTGCAACCCTTGCCAATGCGTGGGACACCCGCATGGGTGGTGCGCTGGCCGATGCTATCTCCTGTAACTCTGTGGTCAAAGCCTTTGGTGCTGAAGCGCGCGAAGACAAGTTATTGACCAAGGTGGTTGCCAAATGGCGTGGCCGTACCCGACGCACATGGCTGCGCGGTACGCTGAACGGCTTCATCCAGGGCTTGAACCTGCTCATCATGCGTGGTCTGGTGATTTTCTTTGCGCTTTATCTATGGAGCCAGGGAAAGGCAACTGCCGGTGACATCACCTTCGTATTGACTGCCTTCTTCATTCTGCAAGGTTATCTGCGCGATGTGGGGATGCATATCCGCAACCTGCAACGCTCGGTCAACGACATGGAAGAACTCGTTGATATTGAAGCCCGTCCTTTTGGCATTGCTGACAAGCCAAATGCCAAAGCCATCAAAATCACCAAAGGCCAGATCGATTTTGACCATGTCACCTTCCATTATGGCGACCATGAAAACCCGCTTTACAAAGACTTCAGCGTCAATATCAAAGCCGGTGAGCGTGTTGGTCTGGTGGGGCATTCAGGTTCCGGTAAGACCACTTTTGTGAAACTCATTCAGCGGCTTTACGATGTCAGCGGCGGTGCCATTCTGATTGACGGGCAAAACATTGCCGATGTCACGCAATCATCGCTGCGCTCGCAGATTGCCATCGTGCAGCAGGAGCCGATTCTGTTTCACCGCACATTGGCAGAAAACATCGCCTATGCGCGGCCGGGTGCAAGTCTGGCCGAAATCGAACAGGCTGCAAAACTGGCAAGCGCCCATGATTTCATCATGCGGCTACCAAAAGGTTATGCCACGCTTGTTGGTGAGCGCGGCATCAAGCTTTCGGGTGGTGAACGCCAGCGTGTGGCCATTGCCCGTGCCTTTTTAGCCGATGCTCCGGTGTTGATTTTGGATGAGGCCACATCGAGCCTTGATTCCGAATCTGAAGTGCTCATCCAGCAGGCAATGGAACGCTTGATGGTAGGACGCACAACTTTGGTGATTGCACACCGTCTTTCCACGGTGCGCGCTCTTGATCGTCTGTTGGTTTTTGACCGCGGCGAAATCATCGAAGAAGGTGATCATGACGAGCTCATCCGTTTGAGCGACGGAATTTACCGCCGCTTGTTTGAGCGTCAGGCACTGGAACTGACCAAAGGGCTGGAAGACGTTTTCTAAAAAACATCGCCAAGGGATATAAGATAAAAAGCGGCGGAGATAATCCGCCGCTTTATTTATTTCAAAATCTTCATCAACTGTGACCGCTTGTACACATATGTAACGCAGTTTTAGTTTGCAAAAATCCGGATGATCACGCACAGAGCTCACCAACTTGACATTTCCATGACAGAAATGTGACAGGACAAGCTTCTCAATAAGGGATCGTCTGTGAGCCAGTTTTTTGACAATGTGAAGACGGATCATTCGTCAGCGCAAAGTGGTCTGACCTATCCGTCACAATCATCAGCAACCGTTAAACACATCGCGCGTGTTGCGCTGTGCTCGCTGATCATTTCCACACTGTTGGTTTTCTGCATTGAATGGTTGGCACGCGGTTCCTTTAGCCAAACAGTGGCTTTTTTCACCAACTGGCAACAGCCGTCATGGACAACAGTGCTTTTGCTTGCATGCACCATCACAGCCGGTGACGCATTATTAGGCCGCGCCTTTTTCAGTGCCGTTTTCATTGGCATTGCTGGCCTGATCAGCGGTGCTGTAGCCTATCAGAAAAGCCTTTATTTAGGTGATCCGCTTTATCCGAGCGATTTTCTCTATGCCCGCCAGATTGTTGATCTGCTGCCGCTTTTGGTGCATGACCGCCCTTTAAGCGCTATTCTGATCGCTGTCTGCCTTGTGGTGCTGGTGATAGCATTCATCATGGCGGTCTTTTATGGCCGCACGAAGTTCAAACCATTAAACATCAATGCCCGTATCTGGCGGCTTATCATTGCCCTGCCGGCACTGTGCTGGTTCGGCTATATTTCAGATTTTGCCACCTATTCATGGTCGCGCGACAAGCTGAAAATCGCGCCGATGATGTGGGATCAAACCGCTAATTATCAGCATAACGGCTTTGCGATTGCCTTCATTTTAAATATTCCGATGGCGAAAGTCTTTGCACCGGAAGCTTATTCCGCCGGTGCTATCAACAATATTGAAGTTAACCGCATCAGCGGTGCGGCGCTCAATAACCGCCAGCAGCCTGATATTATTGTGGTGATGAGCGAATCCTTCTGGGATCCGACCCGTTTGCCGGGGGTGAATTTCAACACCGACCCGATCCCGACCGTGCGCAAATTCCAGTCCGGCCATGTGTTTTCGCCGGAATTTGGCGGCATGACCGCCAATGTGGAATTTGAAGCACTGACCGGTTTTTCCAAGGCTTTCCTGCCAACCGGTAGTATTCCTTATCAGCAATATATCCGCGGCTCTGTGCCGTCACTCGCCTCTTTCTTTAAAGAACAAGGCTATGCGACCCGTGCGGTGCATCCGTTCCGTGCGTTTTTCTGGAACCGCGGCAATGTCTATCAGCATTTAGGCTTTGATGCTTTCATGTCAGAAGAAACCATGCCAGAGCTTGAAAAAAGCGGCACGCTTGCCTCTGATGATGCCATGGTCAGTGAAATGATCAAAGAAGCAGAAAGCATCGAGCAGCCGTTTTTCTTCTTTGCCGTCTCTTTGCAAGGCCACGGCCCTTATGCCGCCAGTCGCTATCCGGACAGCAAGCTGGAAGTGACCGGCCACGCACCCGAACATGTGCGTGAAGCGATCAAAGCTTTTGCCCAAGGTGCAAGTGAAGCCGATGCCAGCCTGTTGCGCCTGATGAAATGGGCAAAAAGCCGTGAACGCGAAACCATTTTGGTGTTTTTCGGAGATCATTTGCCACCACTCGGCCCCGCTTATGTTGATACCGGCTTTATGACTGCGCGCGTTGCAAGCCGCACAGCACCTGCTGCTGACATGGCGCGCGAACATGAAACACCATTGGTTTTATGGTCAAGCAAGAGCGGTATTCAGCGCGAAACCGGCACAATCAGCCCTGCTTTCCTGCCGCTGCATATCCTCAATATGGCAGGCGTCAGCCACCCGTTCTACACAGATTTTCTCGGCGCCCTGCATGATCAATATGCGGTGATTGATAATCATGTATTATTTGCCACGGACGGAGCCACACAGGAAAACTGGCAGCGCAATGCTGAATGGCCAAAGCTGGTGCGCGATTATCAGCTTATCCAATATGACCAGATGTTTGGTCAGGATTATGCGGGTGAGCGCTTCTTCCATAAAGCAGCGCCGCAATCCTGATCTCAAAATATCCATTAAAAAAGCCCCGCCTGAGCGGGGCTTTTTTATTATTTAACCAGATAGTTTTGTAAGCTCTGCACTTCATCGGCGCTCATCCGCAAACCAAGCTTGGTGCGCCGCCAGACAATATCTTCAGCTGTCTGCGCCCATTCATGGCTCCTCAGATATTGAACTTCCCGCTCATAAAGATCAGCCCCGAAATGCGCACCTAAATCACTGACCGTCTTGGCCTGACCTAACAAGTCATGCGCCTTCAAACCATAAAGACGGAACAATCTCGCAGCATGCGAAGCACTTAAAAAACTATAGGCGTTTTGTAGTTTCGCCAGTTCGGCATCATAGTCAGCAATGACAAATTCACCGCCGGTGAGTGCGGCTTTATCCGTCCAGCTTGCACCTTTTTTGCCAATAAGGGTTTCAATCTTTTCCAGCATATGTTCGGCCAAACGGCGCGATGTGGTCAGCTTGCCGCCAAAGACATTAACGAGTGGGGCCAAACCGCCGCTCACATCTTCTTTCAGCACATAATCACGCGTTGCTTCCTGCGCCTGCGAAGCGCCATCATCATAAAGCGGACGCACACCGGAATAAGCCCAGACAATATCTGATCCTTCGACCTTCTCGCGGAAATATTCGCTCGCCGCTGCACAAAGATAATCCGTCTCAGACTGCGTAATTTCCACCTTAGCCGGATCACCATGATAATCCTGATCCGTGGTACCGATCAGCGTAAAGTCCTGCTCATAAGGAATGGCAAAGATGATGCGGCCATCATTATTCTGGAAGAAATAAGCACGGCTGTCGTTAAACTTTTTACGAATAACGATATGGCTGCCCTGCACAAGGCGCACATTATGGGCGTGTTTTTCACCCTCAACGCCTTCCAGCACTTTATCCGCCCATGGGCCTGCCGCATTGACCAGCAAACGAGAGCGGATTTGGCGGGTTGCGCCGGAGTGGACATCCTGCAATGTGATGAGCCAGCCGGTCTTATCGCGCGAGGCTTTGACCACTTTGGTACGGGTATAAATTTCAGCCCCGCGATCTGCTGCATCACGCGCATTCAGCACAACAAAACGCGCATCATCCACCCAGCAATCAGAATATTCGAAAGCCTTGGTGAAGAGCGGTTTCAAAGGTTCAGCTGCCGCATCACGCTTCATATCAAGCGTACGGGTGGCGGCCAGTTTCTTGCGCCCGCCCAGATGGTCATAAAGAAAAAGCCCCAGGCGCAGCAGCCATGCAGGGCGCGCGCCGCCTTTATGAAAGGGTAAAATAAAACGCATCGGCGCAATAATATGCGGCGCATTGGCCCATAAAATTTCGCGCTCCATCAGCGCTTCGCGCACAAGGCGAAACTCATAATATTCCAGATAGCGCAAACCACCATGAATGAGCTTGGTTGCCCGCGATGAAGTGCCGCTTGCCAGATCATTCATCTCTGCCAGCGCCACAGAATAGCCGCGCCCGATCGCATCACGCGCAATCGAACAGCCATTAATGCCGCCACCGATGACAAAAATATCGAATGCAGGAGTTTCAGCCATAATATGGCTCCATTTGCTTTCAGAAAACTATAAATGAATATAAATCATTTTCATATGAACGCAATATGAAAGCAAATGAAACTATTCGATAGTTTTTTCGCCTTCGGTTTCAATCAGCTTCACATCATGGGCTGCGCATAGGTCGCGCAGTTTCGGTTCGCTGCAAAAATCGGTGATAAAAGTGCCGATTTGCGACAAATGCCCGATACGAACCGGTGCCGTACGTTCCATTTTTGACGAATCCGCCACCAGAATAACATGGCGCGCATTGGCCATAATGGCCTGCGCCACTTTCACCTCGCGATAATCGAAATCCAGCAATGCGCCGTCCTGATCAATGGCCGAGGCACCGATAATCGCAAAATCCACCTTAAACTGGCGGATAAAATCAACGGCAGCTTCACCGACAATACCACCATCGGAGCCACGCACCACGCCACCGGCAATCACCACTTCAATGGAAGGGAAAATGCGCAAACTATTTGCTACATTGATATTATTGGTGATGACCATCAGGCGGCTGTGCTCGCTTAATGCCTGACTGACCGCCTCGGTGGTGGTGCCGATATTTATGAAAAGCGAAGCCCCGTCAGGGATAATCGCAGCAGCAGCATTACCAATAGCCCCCTTCTCTCGCGCGCAAAGCTGGCGACGGGCTTCATATTCCATATTCTCGATGCCGGAAGGGTAAAGTGCGCCGCCATGAATGCGCCTGAGCAGCCGCGCTTTGCACAGATCGTTCAAATCTTTGCGCACGGTTTGCGGTGTCACGTCAAATTCCAGTGCCAGATCATCCACCATGACCTGACCATGTAATTTGGCGCGTTCCAGAATAGCACTATGGCGTGGCGTTAACTGCATGCTGCTTTCCCATTTTTCCAGATCAGCACAATAGTGAAGAAAAGCGAAAAATGAAATGCGCATAGAGGCGCAGTTCACTTTACGGGTTCAGATGGTTTTTCTTCCAGATCGTAAGCGCCTCATGCATAGCACTTAACACCGCAGCTCCTGCGGCTTCTGCAATAGCCGTATGAAGACCTGCATAAATGCACGGCGCTGCATCACCGCGCAACGGGCTGGCAATTGCCACACAATCTGTGCCGGTGCCGGTTGCAGCTTGTTGCTGCGCGCCAATCTTAATATCAGCTTCCAGCACCGCTAATGTCCGCGCCTGCACCACCACTGACATCAGCTCGATCATCGCTGCTTGTGACAAGTGGCTGGTGGTTTTAACCAGAATATTGATGGTGCCAAAACGATTTTGCGGCCCATGACGCACACCAACACGCTCGGCATTAGAAAGACCAGCCGTGACAAGGCACGAGACTTTTTCATCCTCAATGCTCTTTTCGGCATAGTGGTGAAAATCTATATTGCGCGATGTGAGAAAAGCTACGGCCTGCGCATTGTTGCTGCATTGTAGCTCCTGCAACAACCATTGCTGCGCATCGAGTTCCGGCGTTAAATCGCTATTGCGCACCTCACGCCAGACAACTTTGTCTGCTTCGACAAAACCCGGCGCATTGAGCGTCCAGCTCAGCACCTGATGCACAGAGCCAAGCTCCACTGTCAGCCATGGCCGTGCGCAGGTAAATTGCATATCAGCCATGCGGCGGCTGGGTTTTATCAAGACTGGCACAACCGCGCGCGATAAAAAAGCCATTGGCAAAATCGCAATCATCAGCCTGCCCGCGCTTGCCATAAAGCATCGGCTTGCCATCCAATGTCGCACTCAAACCACCGGCAGCGCGCAAAACCGCATCGCCTGCCGCCGTGTCCCATTCCATCGTGC
>JAEWHQ010000293.1 GCA_023387715.1 Pseudomonadota bacterium
CTCATGCTCCAGATCAAGCGCGGCCATGGTTTCAAAATCGTCTTCCACCAGACGCGGATGATTGATGAGTGTCATCAAAATGGCTGTTTCACGCAAAGGTGGCGCAACCGAACCACTGCCTGTGCGCCCGCCCTTCACCAGCGTTGAACGTGCCAGACTGTCCGAAATGGTCAGCCGCCCTGTGCCGCCGCCGCGCTGGCCGAATTGACCAAACTGGTTACCCTTACCATTGCCGCTATTGTTTTTGTTCCAGCCGGATGTTTTGCGCCCGCGTCCAAAGAATTGCTGCGCACGATCACGCATTTCTTGTCCGTAATGGCGGCGAATATCCTCATCGGTAATTTTCTGCGTAATTTCGCGCAGACGTGTTTCCAGTTCGGCACGTCTTTCCGGCGTATCGAAAGTGCCGCCCATCGTTTCACGCATCCAGAGCATATCAGCAAGCGGCTTTGCATCGTCCAACACCGCACGGAAGCCTTGTGCGCCCTGCGCTTTCACCAGATCATCAGGGTCTTTGCCCTCTTCCAGCAACGCAAAATGCAGTGACTGCCCCGGCTTCAGCACCGGCAGCGCCAGATCAACCACACGATTAGCCGCACGCAAACCCGCCTGATCGCCGTCAAAACATAAAACCGGCTCCGGGCTCATGCGCCATAACAGATTAAGCTGATCGTCGGTCAAAGCTGTGCCGAGCGGCGCGACTGCCTGCCCGATACCGGCCTGCGCCAAGGCAATCACGTCCATATAGCCTTCTACGACCACCACCGGCTTGGCAGGTTGGCCGCCCTGCGGCTGCGAAGCTTTACGCGCACGCAAACCATTATAAAGCACACGACCTTTATGGAATAATTCGGTTTCCGGCGAGTTCAGATATTTGGCTGGCGCATCAGGCGACATAGCTCGTCCACCGAACGCAATAATGCGGCCACGCAAATCCTCAATCGGAAACATGATGCGATCACGGAAACGGTCATAGGCCACCGGAATATCCGGCCCTGCCACCACCATGCCGCATGCTTCCATCTGTTCTTTAGAAACACCTTTGGAAGCCAAAAACTCTTTCAGCGCATTACGGCTATCAGGTGCATAGCCGATGCGGAATGTTTGCTGTGTGGTGGCCGAAAGCCCGCGATCACGCAAATAGGCGCGCGCTTTGGCACCATTGGCAGCTTGCAACTGCGCTTCAAAATAAGCAGCGGCCAAATTCATCACATCATAAAGTGTCGAACGCTGCGCTTCGCGCTGTTCCATTTCCGGATCGCGCGCCGGCATCGGCACACCAGCCATATCGGCAACCCGCTCAACCGCTTCAGGAAACTGCAAACCTTCCAGTTCCATCAAAAAATTGAAATGATCACCGCTTACCCCGCAACCAAAACAGTGGTAGCGGCCCTTGCGATCTTCGCAGTGAAAACTTGGTGTATTTTCACCATGAAACGGACAGCAGCCCCAAAAATCGCCGCGCGAGGAATTGCTCTTTTTACGGTCAAAGGGAACGCGCGTTCCGATCAATGTTGAGATCGGAACGCGGTCTCTGATCTCATCAAGGAAAGACGGCGGAAAACGCATATATAAAGACCACTTCACGTAAATCCGTGCCCAAAGCTGCATGCAGCAACAATGCGCAAAGCAGCTGAGGCGCCGGAAATTTAAACCTTCATCCGAAAACCAGAATATCACATATATAGAGCGAAGCTTGCTTAAATCCAAAGCTCTGTCACATCAGATTTATCATTTAGTGCTTAACCCTGTGCAAAACTCAATTTGGACGCAACCGCAGCACCAAAGAACATATGTATCAGCGGTTGGATTATCGATATTTTAATTCTATATTGTGAGACTTAACACGTGATAAAACATAAGATAATCATATTCACGTCACTATTTTCTGACCCATTCAATTTTTTCCATGACCAACGGAGGGGTAAAATTCATTGAGCGGCTCCGTTGTCCTTTTAAATCTGGCTGGTGCAGTGGCTTTGCTGTTGTGGGCAACCCGTATGGTGCGCACCGGCGTTGAAGAAGCCTTTGGCGAACAATTACGGCGCGGTTTGCGTAACCGTATGCAAAATCCGTTGCTCGCAGTCGCTTTCGGCACCGGCCTTGCCATCGCATTGCAAAGCTCCACCGCTGTCACATTGCTGGTTGGTTCTTTTGTCGGCTCCGGCTTTGTTTCCGGTCTGGCAGGTCTGATGGCCGTGCGCGGCGGCGAGCTTGGCTCGGCACTTGTCGTTAAAATCCTGACCTTTGACCTGACCTTGATGGTGCCGCTTTTGCTGGTTGCAGGCACTGCCATTTCCATGACAACCGAGCGACATCAATGGCGTCAGATCGGCCGCATCTGCGTTGGCATTGCCTTGTTGATCCTGTCACTGGAAATGACTTCGCATGCAACCGAACCCTTGCGCGACAGCCAGCTCTTGCCGGTCATCGTCAATTATTTGAAGGGTGACCCCATCACGGCCTATCTGCTGGCCGCATTGATGACATGGCTGTTTCACTCCAGCGTTGCTGCCATTATTTTGCTCGTCAGCTTTTCCTCACGCGGACTGATCGACGCTAATCTGGCCGTGGTTATGGTGCTCGGCGTCAATCTCGGTTCATCCGTTATTGCTCCGATCCTCACCCGCAATGCCTCGCCCGAAAACCGCATCGTACCGCTCGGCAATCTGCTGATGCGCGGTGCCGGTTCACTGGTGATGCTGATTCTGGTCGAAACCTTTAAACCCGATCTGGCACTGCTCGGCCAAGAGCCATCCTCGCAGGTTATCAATGCGCATATTATCTTTAACGTTATTATTCTAATTGCCGGTATTCCGCTTTCAGGTCTGGTGTTGCGCACCACCAAAGCACTGGTGCAGATCAATGCTCATAAATATGGCCCTCAATCTCCGGCGGAATTAGAGCAATATAGTGCGCTTGATAAAGGTGCACTGAAACATCCGGCACAAGCACTGGCAAATGCCACACGCGAGGCTTTAAGCGTGTGTGAAACCGTTGAAGTCATGTTGCAGCGGGCTATCGATGTTTTTGAAAAGCCCGACCAAACCCGCATTGATGAACTGGCCGCCCTTGATGACCGCGTTGACAAACGGCATATGGCGATCAAACTTTACCTGACCCAGCTGGCCACGCAAAAGCTCACAGAAGCAGAAGCCGCCCGTATGCAGGAGCTCTTGGAAGCCTGTATCAAGCTGGAACAGGTCGGAGACATTATCGTGCGCAATATGCTGGTGCATGTGCAGAAAAAGCTCGATCAAAAATTAAACTTCACCGAAGAAGGCTGGAAGGAAATCGTCGAGTTTCACGAGGTGGTTCTCTCCAATGCCCATCTGGCCTTCAATGTGCTGCTATCGCGTGACAGCAACACAGCACGCCAATTGGTGCAGCAAAAAGACCGCTTGCGTGATCTGGAACGTGAAACCACACGGCAGCATTTTGCCCGTCTTCGTGCCGGTTCACCACGCAGTATTGAAACAAGCACCATTCATCTCGATACCATCCGCGACTTGAAACAAATCAATTCGCTGCTGGCATCCCTTGCCTATCCGGTACTCGAAGAAGAAGGCCTGCTTGGTGGCACACGTTTGCGCAAACTACCGAAAAACCCACCATCTGAAACAATCTGATCAACAAAAAGCCGCGCTTCATTAATGGAAGCGCGGCTTTTGATATTCTTGCAGAACGTTTGTTTGACGAAGCTACTTTTTTAGTTGTCGCAGTTTCGTTACAAGACTTTTATCTTACGATAAAAGTTCTTTTACGAAACTGCTGGCCAAAGCAAAATCCATCTGGCCGGTATAGCGCTCTTTCAGCACAGCCATGATCTTGCCCATGTCGCGCAAGCCCTGCGCATCGATTTCCTTAATCACATCGGCGCAAATTGTCTTCACTTCGTCAGCTGACAATTGCTGCGGCAGAAAATCACGAATGATCTCGATTTCATCCTGCTCGTTCTGTGCCAGCTCAGGGCGATTCCCTTCGATATAAATCTTGGAGGAATCTTCGCGCTGCTTGATCATTTTTGCCAAAATGGTCAAAAGCTCTTCATCGCCGACCGGATCTTTACCAGCTGAACGATTGGCTATATCGCGATCCTGAACAGCCGCCATCACCAAACGCAGTGTAGAAACACGGCGTTTTTCCTGCGCTTTCAAAGCGTTGTTCAGTGCCTCAGTAATCTGCTGGCGCAACATCTACGTCTCTCCTGACGGTCATAAAACTCAATGGATATTTGTGCATTATTCATAAAAACCGACGGTCAGTACTATTAAAAGTGCCATAATTGCAAATTATTTTGCAAGAATTGCGTGACAGTCATTGACCGATGCGTCGTGTTTCTCTATTGCCCAAGGCTTAGCAGAGAACTTTGACTATGCACAACGGCGGGAGCATCACATCCCGACGTCTTTACGTGTGTCATATGGCGAGAAACCGGTTTTGTTTCAAGTCACGCTGTGCAACGCTATAACATCAGCCCGATCAGGAGTGCCCACATGACAAATACAACTCACACAACTGCACCCTGGTCAAAGACCAAGCCAACCGCTGTACTCGTTCTTGCCGATGGCACTGTCATCGAAGGTATGGGCGCGGGTGCAACCGGTGCTGTTGAAGCAGAAATTTGCTTTAATACGGCCTTGACCGGATATCAGGAAATTTTGACTGACCCGTCTTATGCAGGTCAGATCATTACCTTCACATTCCCACACATCGGCAATGTTGGTGCCAATGATGAAGATATTGAAAACCTAACCCCCGCCAATCATACCGGTGCCGTGGGTGTCATTTTGAAAGCGCCGGTAACAGCGTCCTCCAATTACCGCGCCACCCAAGAACTGGCTCCTTGGCTGAAAAGCCGCGGCATCATCGGCATTTATGGCGTTGATACCCGCGCCCTCACCGCTTTGATCCGTGAAAAAGGCGCACAAAATGCTGTGATTGCCCATGATCCTGAAGGCAAGTTTGACCTCGACGCGCTGAAAGCACGTGCCAAGAACTGGTCAGGCCTTGAAGGTCTTGATCTGGCCAAAGATGTCACCAGCGGCCAGTCTTCCACATGGTCGCAGGCACCTTGGGTCTGGGATGAAGGCTATGGCGAATTAGCCGAACCAAAATACCATATTGTTGCGATCGATTACGGCGTGAAGCGTAACATCCTGCGTATTCTTGCCGGTCTTGGCGCAAAAATCACCATTGTTCCGGCCACCACTTCAGCTGAAGATATCTTGGCCTATCAGCCGGATGGCATTTTCCTGTCCAACGGCCCGGGCGATCCTGCAGCAACTGGCGAATATGCGGTTCCAACCATCGAAAAACTGATTGCAAGCGATATTCCGCTGTTTGGTATCTGCCTTGGTCACCAGATGCTGGCACGTGCACTGGGCGGTAACACCCAGAAAATGCATCAGGGCCATCACGGTGCCAACCATCCGGTGAAAGATTACACCACAAACAAGGTGGAAATCGTTTCGATGAACCACGGCTTTGCAGTGGATTCAGACAGCTTGCCTGAGCATGTTGAAGAAACGCATGTATCGCTGTTTGATGGCACGAATTGTGGTTTGCAGGTTATCGGCAAGCCGATTTTCTCGGTTCAGCACCATCCGGAAGCAGGCCCAGGTTCGGAAGATTCCCATTACCTCTTCCGTCGCTTTATCAACCTGATCCGTGCAAAGCACGGTGAAGCATTGCTGCCAGAACGCGAAGCGGCCTGAAACTAAAAAACTTACGCGAAGCAGCTAGAAGCCTGCAAAATTCAAGACAATAAAAAAGCCGGACATCATGTCCGGCTTTTTTTGTATCAGTAGAAACGATTTTAAATCGCGCCGCTGAATGTATCACAAGCATCAAGCTTACCGGTTTCAAAACCACGCTTGAACCATTTTGCACGCTGCTCGGAAGTGCCGTGGTTGAAACTATCGGGCACAACATAGCCCTGCGAGCGCTTCTGCAATGTATCATCACCAATCTGGTGAGCAGCATTCAGCGCATCTTCCAAGTCGCCTGTTTCCAGCAAGCCCTTCTGTTCGGTGTAATAGCCCCAGATACCGGCAAAGCAATCAGCCTGAAGCTCAACGCGAACAGACATTTTATTGGCTTCAACTTCACTCATCTTCTGGCGCATCTGATTGAACTTCGGCAAAATACCGAGCAAATTCTGCACATGATGGCCGACCTCATG
>JAEWHQ010000307.1 GCA_023387715.1 Pseudomonadota bacterium
GCTCAGACGCGCGCGCTTTATTGCAGAGTTTGAAGATATATTGGGCGATGATGGTGTTCTGGTTCTGCCAACCGTTCCGGGTATTGCGCCATTAAGCGCAGAACCTTTTGAACAACAGCAGATTTACCGCGAGAAAGCCTTGCAACTTTTATGCTTGTCCGGTCTTTCCGGCCTGCCACAAATCACACTGCCATTAAGCACGGTGGATGGCGCACCTTTTGCCATTTCACTGATCGGCCCGCGCCATAGCGATATGGCACTTATCGCCTTAGCCAAACAAATTCTTCACGTTAAAGCCTCATAACAGGAGCGATCGATGGACACTCTCACCCGTATGCGGGCTTTTATTGATGTGGTTGAGGCGGAAGGGTTTTCTGCTGCCGCGCGTAAAATCGGCCGTTCCAAAGCGCTGCTTTCCAAATATGTACGCGAATTGGAAGATGAGCTGGGCGCACGTCTGCTTAATCGCACCACACGCCAGTTTTCGCTGACTGAAGCGGGGCACACTTATTATCACCGTGCGGTTGAGATCATCCGTGATATTGAAAATCTACAAGATGCCGTGTCTGAAAGCAGCGGCGATGCCCGCGGACGCATCAAGCTTTCCGCCCCGCGTACCTTTGCCGATGCCGTCATCGGTCAATCTTTGATTGAGTTTTGTCTGGCACATCCGGAAATTACTCTGGATGTCAGCCTTGATGACCGCTTTGTTGATCTGGTGGAAGAAGGGTTCGATCTGGCAATACGTATCACCCGGCTACAGGATTCATCGCTGATTGCCAAAAAACTGGCGCCTTTTCACACTGTGCTATGCGGCTCACCGGAGCTGATTGAACGTGTAGGCAGACCAGAGCGCCCCGAAGATCTGGCCAATCGCCCTTGCATCATTGATACCAACAGCCGTTCACGCAATAACTGGTATTTCCGCAATCCTGATGGCTCTGCCGTTGCGGTTTCCGTCAGCGGCCCTTTAGAGGTCAACAGCCCGATCAGCACCAAACATGCAGGCCTTCGCGGTTTGGGCTTTTGCTCGCTGCCGGTTTTTGTTGCTGAAGAAGAGATCGCCAAAGGCACATTGGTTTCGGTATTGGATGAGTTCCGGCTCACTGATGGCGGAATTTATGTGGTCTATTCCCATAAGCGCTATTTGCCAGCCAAAGTACGCGCCTTGGTGGATTTTTTAAGCCAATGGTTCAAAGACCATAATGAGAGCGTATCCCAAAAAGAATAAAGCGCTTTAACGGATAAACCCACTCCACAATAAAAAGAAAGAAAACAGGCTGATTTTTTAAAAGAACAGCCTCACTTCTGCCGCGTTCAACACGTTTGATATGCACCTTCTTTCAGGATTCCTTAATGCTCAGCTTTTTTCTGCGGAACACAAGTTCAAAGCCGCTTTTTTTTGGTCTCATCACCATGATGGCGGCCTCTGTCATATTCGTGCTTCCTGCTCATGCCCATCCGCATGTCTTTGCTGATGCGCGACTGGAATTATCCATTAATAAAGACGGTATGGTGGAGCATTTAGCCCATGTCTGGCGCTTTGATGATGTGTTTTCCAGCACGGTATTGATGGAATTTGACAAGAATGGCGATCTCATTCTTGATCAAAGCGAGCTCGACACTTTGTCGAAAACAATCGGTGATTCATTGCAAGAGTTCAATTATTTCCAGACCATTATGGACGACGGCCATGATGTGAAAATGAGTGACCCAACACATTTGCGGGCTGATTTCATTGATAATCAATTGCTGATTATTTTTGAAACCAAACCGGCACAGCCTTTGAATATCAAATCCGACCATGTAGTCAGTTTTGGTATTTATGATCCAACCTTTTATACAGCCATTGATTTTCTTACCGATGAAGACCTGCATGTCGACGGTCTGCCAGAAGGGTGCCATGCAGAAGTCGTACGCCCAAATCCTGATGAAGCACTGGCGCAAAACCAAGGCACATTAACAGACGCCTTTTTCAATGATCCGATGGGGACTAATATGTCAAAAATATTCGCCACCCGTTTAGAGTTAAGCTGCGGAGCCAAGAAGTAATGCCGCAGAAACGTCTCTTTTATACACTCAGCCTGCTCCTCCTTCTGGCCTCCTCCCAATATGCTTTGACCCAATCTTCACTTGGTATCGGCAGTAATGAAGCAGCCTTAACACCCACCGGCCCGTTCGCGCATCTGATCCTGTGGCTCAACGAGCAACAGCGCGCTTTCTATCTGGCAATGACCAATGCTTTGAAAGCCATGCGTGAAAGCCCTTGGAATGCCCATATTCTCATCGGCATTTCTTTCGTCTACGGCGTGTTTCACGCAGCCGGCCCCGGCCATGGTAAAGTGGTGATTTCCTCTTATATGATTGCCAATGAAACCGCCTTGCGACGTGGCATTTTACTATCCTTCATCTCGTCGCTGTTGCAGGCTTTGATGGCGATATTCGTCGTGGGATTAGGCTGGTTTGTGCTGCGTGGCACTGGCATCAGCATCAATGACACTGCCCGTTTCATGGAAGTGGCGAGTTTCGGGCTTATTATGTTGTTTGGTTTCTGGTTGCTCTGCCGCAAATTACCGGTGCTGATCAAAGGCAATCCGCAAACTATCAGCCCTGTTGTAGCAGTCCCTGAAACCACTATTGCG
>JAEWHQ010000313.1 GCA_023387715.1 Pseudomonadota bacterium
GCGCAGGGACGCATTGATGCGTTTTTCTTGGGCGGCGGGCAGATTGACGGCCAAGGCAATATTAATCTGGTGGGTGTGGGCGAATATCCGCAGAGCAAAGTGCGCTGGCCTGGATCTTTCGGTTCCAGCTTTCTCTATTTTCAGGTGCCGCGTGTCATTTTGTTTCGGGAGGAACATAGCCCGCGTGTGCTGGTGGAGAAGGTGGATTTCATCAGTGCGCCAGGCACATCCGCGCCGCATATTGAGCGCAATGGCGGGCCGCATGCATTGCTGACCAGCCGTGCCTTGTTTCATTTTGATAAATGTAAAGCGTGCTTTGTGCTCAAAAGCATCCATCCGGGGCAAACATTGGACGATATTCGTGAAGCGACCGGCTTTGCTTTTGATGTGGCTGATGATTTGGGCGCAACGCCTGATCCGGACACCCAGACTTTGAAATTGTTACGCGGGGAGGTGCTGGAGGAGCTGGCTGAAACCTATCCGCAATTTGCAGAACTGATGACCGCTGATCTTCAATAGCGGTTTTGGTTCGGCGATTTTGAAAGAAATGTGAGGGGGCATAATGACAAATTCGGACAATCATAACCAAGAGCAACACCAAAACCACGCGCAGGGTGCGTTGGCGGGCTTGCGGGTGATTGATGTCAGCCGTGTTTTAGGTGCGCCTTACTGCACGCAAATTCTGGCTGATCACGGCGCAGAAGTGATTAAAATCGAGCCGCCGCAGGGTGATGAAACCCGTGGTTGGGGCCCGCCGTTTCTGGGCGATGCGGCCAGTTATTTTCTTGGGCTGAACCGTAACAAAAAAGGCATGTCGGTTGATTTCTCGCAAGAAGCGGGACGTGAGCTGCTCTTGCACATGCTTGAAACGGCTGACGTTTTCGTTGAAAATTTTAAAGTTGGCACGTTGGAAAAATGGGGCATCGGGCAGGAGATGCTGGCGGAACGTTTCCCGCGTTTAGTGCATTGCCGTGTTTCGGGCTTTGGAGCGGATGGCCCTTATGGCGGACGTCCGGGCTATGATGCAGCCATTCAGGCGCTCAGCGGGATTATGAGTGTGAATGGCGAGCGTGGTGGCGAACCGTTGCGCGTTGGTCTGCCGGTTGTTGATATGGTGACGGGTCTTAATGCTGCGATTGGCGTTTTGCTGGCACTGCAAGAGCGCAACACAAGCGGCAAAGGCCAGTTTGTTGAAGCAGCACTTTATGATTGTGGCGTTTCATTACTGCATCCGCATCTGCCGAATTTTTATCTCAACGGCAAAGTGGCAAAACCTTCCGGCAATGCGCATCCGAATATTTCGCCTTACGACACTTATGCCACTAAAACCGGTGCTCTGTTTTTGGCCGTTGGCAATAATCGCCAGTTCGCCACTTTGTGCAAAATTTTAAATATTGCGCATGTGGCAGAAGATCCGCGTTTTGTCAGCAATGCGGAGCGCAATAAAAATCGCGATGCCTTGAAGGTGGAGCTGGAAGCCGCATTGGTTGACCATGAATGTGCCGTGATTGCTGAAACCTTGGTGACATCCGGTGTGCCATGCGGTGCCGTGCGCAGCATTGATGAAGTTGTCAATGATCCGCACACCCATGCGCGCGGCATGATTGTTGATATTGAGGATTATCGCGGCACGGGCAGTCCGGTGAAATTGTCTCGTACACCGGCAAGCTACCGGATGAAGCCGCCGTCATTTGCTGAGCATACGGATGAATTACTGGCGCAAGCAGGGCTGGATATTGAAGACTATGCTGCTGTTTTGCCACGCGAAATTACCAGCTGAAACGCGCGCGGGAGTTTAAGCGCGTTTCAAATACATAAACTAAAGGGGGGTGCGAAAATGTCATTTTCGCCGGAGGAGAGAGCACTCAGACAAGAACTGATTGATGCTTGTTGCAATATGAACAAGCTTGGCATCAATCGGGGAACGTCAGGCAATATCAGTGTGCGCAACGGCAATGGTTTGCTGATTTCGCCCACTGGCATTCCTTATGATCAGCTGAAACCTGAACATATTGTGCAGCTGGACTGGGAGGGGAATTTTGAAGGCGACATTCTGCCAAGCAGCGAATGGCGTTTTCATCGTGACGTTTTACAAGCGCGTGACGATCTCAATGCTCTGGTTCACACCCATTCCACCCATGCATCCGCTTTGTCGGTGATGAAGAAGTCCATTCCTGCCATCCATTATATGATTGCAGCTGCCGGCGGCAAAGATATCCGCTGCTCCGGTTATGCAACCTTCGGCACGCAAGAACTGGCTGATGAACTTCTCATCGCGATGGAAGGCCGCCGTGCCTGCCTGATGGCACATCATGGTGTGCTGGCTGGGCATGTTTCAATTGCCCGTGCCTTGGCATTGGCAGTGACAGTAGAAGAACTGGCAACGCAATATCTGCTTTGCCTGCCGCTCGGCGAACCGCCGGTGTTGAGTGACGAAGAGATCACTACTGTTTTGCAAAAATTCCACACCTACGGACAACAACCACGCAAAATGTGAGCCGCGCAAAATATAGCTAATATATTTTTCGCAAAATATGAGATTGAGCGATGGAAAAAACAGAAAATCTATCATCAGTGAGCGGGGCAAGCGGGCAGGTGTCACCTGCATTACGCTGCCTTTATAATCTGATTGTCAAAATCGAAACTGTCGTTTGTTACGTCTTCTTTATTGCAGGCACTGTGGCGCTTGTGGTCGACATTTTTGGTCGTGAAGTGCTGGGGCAAGGTGTTTTTGGTGCGCAGCGTGTGGCCGTTTATTGCATGGCTGTTGCCGGTATTATGGGTTTTTCTTACGTAATTTCGCATGGAGGTCATTTGCGCCCGACAGTGCTCGACAAATTGGTGCCGCAAAAATTTGATGCCCTTGCCGCGCGTCTGGCAGATTTTCTGTCCTGCCTTTTGTGCCTCGGCCTTGCTTATGCAAGCTATCTTTTCATCTACAGCACTTATTCGAT
>JAEWHQ010000346.1 GCA_023387715.1 Pseudomonadota bacterium
ACGTAATTTTGATGATCTTGAGGCGATTAAGCCGTATAAAGGGATCGCAGACCGGTTTTTGTTTGATGCTAAACCGCCGAAGGGTTCTGAATTACCCGGTGGTAACGGTGTTTCCTTTGACTGGGAACTGCTGACAAAGCTTGACGGCGATGTGGATTACATGCTTTCGGGTGGGCTTAATGCGGGCAATATTGCGCAAGCGCTGGTTCAGACAGGTGCGCAGGCAATAGATGTTTCGTCCGGTGTTGAGGCGCGCGCCGGTGAAAAAGATGTGCGGCTGATTGAAGAGTTTTTACAGGCGGTAGGTGAGGCCAAAGCAATGGCTGCCTCACAAACCAAAGCCTGAACATAAAGTGGAGCGGATACGTTGAGCAAGGCAATGGAACCTAATTCTTATAAGACCGGTCCTGATGAAGAGGGCATGTTTGGCATTTTCGGTGGCCGTTTTGTCGCCGAAACATTGATGCCGCTCATTCTCGAATTGCAGGATGCTTACGCCGCCGCCAAGGACGATCCTGAGTTTCAGGCAGAGTTGAAAAACCTGTCGGAAAATTATGCCGGTCGTCCGTCCAAGCTTTATTATGCTGAAGGCCTGACCAGGCATTTGGGCGGCGCTAAAATTTACTTTAAGCGCGAAGACCTCAACCATACCGGCAGCCATAAAATCAATAACTGCCTTGGCCAGATTTTGCTTGCCAAGCGTATGGGCAAAACCCGCATCATCGCAGAAACCGGCGCTGGTCAGCATGGTGTGGCATCGGCGACTCTGGCTGCGCGTTTTGGTTTCCCTTGCACGGTTTATATGGGCGCCACTGACGTTGAACGCCAGAAGCCGAATGTGTTCCGCATGCATTTGCTGGGGGCTGAAGTCAAGCCGGTTGCGGCTGGTAACGGCACTTTGAAAGATGCGATGAACGAAGCTTTGCGTGACTGGGTCACCAATGTGGAAGACACCTATTATCTGATCGGCACAGCTGCCGGCCCGCATCCTTATCCGGAACTGGTGCGCGACTTCCAGTCGGTGATTGGTATTGAAGCACGTGAACAGATTTTGGAAAAAGAAGGCCGTCTGCCGGATGTGATTATCGCAGCCGTTGGTGGTGGTTCCAATGCTATCGGTCTGTTCCATTCATTCCTTGATGATGCGAGCGTTAAGATTGTCGGCGTTGAAGCTGGTGGCCGTGGCGTGGGTGGCGATGAACATTGTGCATCCATGAATAAAGGCCGTCCGGGCGTTCTGCACGGCAACCGCACCTATTTGTTGCAGAACGAAGATGGCCAGATTTTAGAAGGTCATTCGGTTTCTGCCGGTCTTGATTATCCGGGTGTCGGCCCTGAACATGCATGGCTTCGAGACACAGGCCGTGTGGATTATGTGCCGATTTTGGATGATGAGGCGCTGGATGCGTTTCAGGTTACCACCCGCACGGAAGGTATTATTCCGGCACTTGAATCGGCTCATGCGCTGGCACAGGCTATTAAAATGGCTCCGACAATGAGCAAGGATGAAATCATCATCGTCAACATTTCCGGACGCGGTGATAAAGACGTCCACACTGTTGGCGCTCTTCTGGGCATGGAGATCTAAGCATGACCGCACGTATGGATAGTAAATTTGCGGCTTTGAAAGCTGAAGGTCGTCCAGCACTCATCACTTATTTTATGGGTGGTGATCCGGATTTTGAAACTTCGCTTAGCGTGATGAAAGCGCTGCCGAAAGCCGGTGCTGATGTGGTTGAGCTCGGCATGCCGTTTTCTGATCCGATGGCTGATGGCCCTGCCATTCAGGCTGCCGGTCTTCGTTCGCTGGCCGCTGGCCAGACATTGAAAAAGACCTTAAAAATGGCGGAAGAGTTCCGCAAAAGCGATGACACCACACCGATTGTGTTGATGGGCTATTATAACCCGATCTATATTTATGGTGTGGATGCTTTTGTGCGTGATGCTAAAGCTGCCGGTATTGATGGTTTGATCGTTGTTGACCTGCCGTCTGAAATGGATGCGGAATTGTGCATTCCGGCATTGGAAGCAGGCTTGAATTTCATTCGCCTTGCAACGCCAACCACGGATGAAAAACGCCTGCCTGCGGTTTTGAAAAACTCTTCCGGCTTCGTTTATTATGTTTCGATGAACGGTATTACCGGTTCGGCTGTTCCTGATACAGCCAAGGTTGCCGCTTCTGTGAAAAATATTAAAGCGCATACAGATTTGCCTGTTTGCGTTGGCTTTGGTGTTAAAACACCTGAACAGGCACGCGCGATCAGCGCCACTGCGGACGGCGTTGTCGTTGGCTCGGCGATTGTCAATGCTGTTGCCGCAAACCTTGATGAAAACGGCAAAGTGACAGGTGATCCTGTTGCTGATGTTTCAAAACTGGTCGGCGAACTTTCTGCAAGTGTTCGTGGCGTCCGCCTTGAAGCTGCCCAATAAGTTACCCATAATAAGAACAAGAAAAACTACGGAAAAGTCACCATGAACTGGATTACAAATTACGTTCGTCCAAAAATCAACTCGATGCTTGGCCGTCGTGAAATGCCGGAAAACCTCTGGATCAAGGATCCGTCAACCGGTGAAATGGTGTTCCATAAAGATCTGGAAAGCAACCAGTGGGTTATCCCTGCTTCCGGCCATCATATGCGTATTCCGGGCAAAGACCGCCTGCGTTTCTTCTTCGATAATGGCGAATTTACGACGCTGGAAACACCAAAAGTACCGGTTGATCCGCTGAAATTCCGCGATGAAAAGCGTTATATTGATCGTTTGAAAGACTATCGCAACCGCACAGGTCTTGAAGATGCAATCATCAATGCTGTCGGCACTATTGAAGGCTTGCCGATTGTTGCTACCGTGCAGGAATTTGCCTTTATGGGCGGTTCGCTTGGTATGGCTGCCGGTGAATCGATCGTCAAGGGCTTTGAAAAAGCCATTGAACTGAAGCGTCCGCTGGTGCTGTTTGCCTCTTCCGGCGGTGCGCGTATGCAGGAAGGTATTCTCTCGCTGATGCAGCTGCCACGCACTACTGTGCTGGTTGAAATGCTCAAAGAAGCTGGCCTGCCTTATATTGTTGTTCTGACCAACCCGACCACCGGTGGTGTGACCGCTTCTTATGCGATGCTGGGCGATATCCATATTGCAGAACCGGGCGCTTTGATTGGCTTTGCAGGCCCGCGCGTGATCGAGCAGACAATCCGTGAAAAACTGCCGGAAGGCTTCCAGAGCGCAGAATATCTGATGGACCACGGTATGGTGGACATGGTTGTGCCACGCACCGAGCTGAAAGAAACCATTGCCCGTCTTTTGAAAATGATGATGAAGCAGCCAGCGACAAAATCAGCTGAGACAAAAGAAGTGGCAACCAAAACCGCTCCTGCCGTTTAAGAAGTCATTATCATGAGCAAAGCTGCCGCCGCCATTGAGCGGTTGATGGAATTGCACCCAAAGGGATTCGATCTTTCACTGGATCGGATCCTCAAGCTTTTAGAGCGGCTGGGTAATCCTCATCTCAACTTACCGCCTGTTATTCATATTGCCGGTACCAATGGTAAGGGGTCGACGTCAGCTTTCACACGCGCATTGCTGGAAGCCTCCGGCTTGAACGTGCATGTGCATACTTCGCCGCATCTGGTCAATTGGCA